>CAZQUC010000022.1:13370-19737 GCA_964596095.1 uncultured Enterobacteriaceae bacterium | reverse complement strand
GCCGTCCTCAATCTCGATTTTTCGCCCGACGGCTCCCTCATCGCCTCCGGGCAGGACGGGCTGGTCCGCGTCTGGCGCGCGACCGTGCCTGATCAAGTCCGGCGCCTCCCGACCGGGACGGCGACCCTGGCGGCGCTCTCGCCGGATGGGAAATTTCTCGCGGCTTCCGGTTTCACCAACGCTTCCGCCTGCGTCGAGTCCACCCGGCTTTTCGACATCGCTACCGGGGAGCCGGCGGGGCCGGAGCTGGTGCCCGGCGGTCTCCTCATGGATGCCGTGTTCGGCCCCGGCGGCGATTGGCTGGCGCTCGCCGTCAGCACCAGCGCGGACCGGAGCCACGAGGCGCTCACCGCCGTCGGCGGGGGCACGGGCCATCTCCAATTCTGGAATCCCCGGAATGGCGAACGCCTCGGCGCGCCGGTGCCGTTGCCCTCCGAGCCGCGCGGGCTCGCCCTCCATCCTTCGGGCCGGTGGCTCGGCGTTGGCTGCGCTGGCGGCGAAGGCGTGGAAATCGACCTCGCCACGCGCGCGCCACGCATCCTCTTCGACCAAGAGAGTTCCATTCATGCCCACGCCACCTTGAACAACGGCCGCGTCGGTTACAGCCCGGACGGCCGGGTGTTCGCCACCTGGGGCTTTTATGACATCAACCAGTTCTGGGATCGCGAGGCCGGGCGCGGCCTCATCGATCCGCGTTCCATCCCCGGCAATGCCTTCGATGTTTCCTTCACCGGCCATGTCGCCGCGCGGGCGTTCGTCGCCAACCGGATGCGCTTGGAATTCATCGACCTGCGCACCGGTGGCGAGGCCGCCCCTCCCATCCCCTACACCAACTGGCCGTTGCTCGCCCGCTTCAGCGGGGACGGACGGCTTCTGCTCACCGCCGGCAACGCCCGGATCGCGCAGCTCTGGGACTGGCGGCGGGGGGAGCTCGTCTGCCCGATGCTGACCCACGGCGACGCCGTCATGGCGGGGGTCTTCCTGCCCGGCGGCTCCCGGATTGCCACTGGCGCGAGCGACGGCGAGGTGAAATTCTGGGATGCCCGCACCGGCCTGCAACTGCGCGCGCCGCTCCGCCGCCCGGGCTCCGTGCTCACCCTCGAACTCACCCCGGATCAACGCACCCTGATCGCGTGCGGCTATCTGGACGGAGCCATCGAGTTGTTCGACCTCGCCGGGTTGTTTCCCGCTGCGAATGCGGAACTCTCTCCCGAGGACCGGCTCCTGCTCGGCGAAATCGACGCTCACGCCGAAGTCCATCCCGGTGGCGGCCTCGCGCACCTGTCTCCGGAAGCGTGGCTGGCGAAATGGCGGGCGTTCCGCCAAAAACATCCCGGCTACGCGGCGGAGTGCTTCCGTGAGTGATCCGCGTATTGAAAGTCTTGATTTCGTGACGGTTGAAGGTAGTCCTTATCGGGTCGTCCTCACGGCGGAGTCATGAACGCGGATGTCACCCAGTTGCTGCAAGCGATCGACACGGGCGAAGCGGATTCCGCCTCGGCCTTGCTGATGCGGGTGTATGCCGATCTGCGGAACATGGCGGCCGCCCACATGGCCCGCGAAGCTCCGGGCCAGACCTTGCAACCGACCGCGCTGGTCCACGAGGCATGGCTGCGATTGGTCGATGAGGAAGGGCGCGCCCGGTTCGAGAACCGCGCGCATTTTTTCGCCGCCGCGGCCGAGGCCATGCGCCGCATCCTCGTGGAACGCGCCCGCCGCCGCCGGACGGAAAAACGTGGGGGGGATCGGGAGCGGGTGACGCTTGGCGCCGAGGAACTGGCCGCTCCGGCGGCGCCGGACGAAATCCTCGCCGTCCACGAAGCGCTCGACAAGCTCGCCCTCGTCAGCGCGCGCAAGGCCGAGCTGGTCAAGCTGCGTTACTTCGTCGGCCTCACTTTTGAGGAAGCCGCGTCGCTCCTGGGCATTTCCGTGCCCACCGCGGAACGGGACTGGGCCTACGCCCGCGCCTGGCTCCGGGTCGAAATCGGCCGGGCGTGACGGCCTGCCGGCGCGGCTCCTGCAATCTTATGGAGACGGGCGAGGGTGAGATTTTTTCAGAATCTTGCCGGGCAATGATGGGTTTCGCCCCGGAATCACGCATGAAAGGATGCGATCACATCCGATCCGCACGCAAGCGGCGGGCATGGTCGCATTTCGCCGGCTACGGGCACGGTCACGTTTCGTGCCGTGCGTCCGCACCGTTTCATTCCGTCCTATGTCGCCAACGAACGTTCCCATGGAATCTCAGTGCTCATCCCCAGCCCCGGCCGGAGCGGCTTCCAAAATCATGCGGATCGGTTATTTGCCAAGGAACCGCCGGCTCATGGGGGCCAAGGCCGCGGGGCTGGCAGCCGTGTTCCTGGGGGTGACGGCCTGGCTCCCGGCCCAGTGGGCGGAGGAGTCGTTTCCCTTGCAGCCGGGCTGGAATGCGGTGTGGCTGTCGCTGGATGGCGCCCATGATGTGCCGGCGACCCTGCTCGACGGCCGCATCGCCGAAGTGTGGCGCTGGGAACGGGCCGCCTCCAACATCCAGTTTCTCACCTCCCCGGCGGTGCCGATCCAGGCCGACACGCAATGGAAAGTCTGGAAGCGCGCCGAGCCGGCCGCCAGCACGCTCGGCACGCTGATTGGGAATGCCGGCTATCTGGTGCGAGTGGAAGACAGCGCGACGCCGTTCACTTTCACGTTCAAGGGCAAACCGCTGCCGCCACGCCAGGAGGCCCGCGCGGATGGGCTGAACTTTCTCGGGTTCCCGATCGTGCCCGGCGCTTCGACGCCGGATCAAAGCGTGGCACGGTTTTTTTCCTTCAGCGAGGATCTGAAAACCAATCCGCCGATTTTCCAATACGTCGGCGGCCCCCTCAGTGACGTGGCGCCGCGGAATCCGGCGCTCATCGCTTCGCTGACCAACACGCCGCTGGTCCGCGGGCAGGCCTACTGGGTGAGGACGACGAAGCACTCGGATTATTACGGCCCGTTGCAGATCAGTCTCGCCCGCGACTCCCTGGATTTCGGCGCCGAAGGCACGATCCTCACGTTGCGGATCAAGAATGTGACCGACCCGCAGCGCCAGCCGTCGCAGACGGTGACGGCGACGCTGGCGCCGGCCGCCTCCGTCGCGCCGCCGGTGACCGTGCCCCCGCAGGCCCCGGTGGCCGGGCCGGTGCCGTTGAAGCTGCGGGGCGCCATCGATCCGGTGACGGGAAATTTCCCCTACACTCCCTTGAACGGACCGGTTTCCAATGACTTGGCGCCGGGAGAGGAGCGGGAAGTGGTGCTGGTCGCGGACCGCGCGGCCATGGGCACCACCGGCGGGCAGGTCTTTCAAAGCCTGCTCCGGATCACCGATTCGCTGAACCTGACCCGCATCGATCTCGGCGTGCGCGCGGAAACCGTGCCGCTCGACGGCGTGTGGGTGGGCGAGGCGCGAGTCACCGCTGTGCAGCAGATTTTGGGCACGCGTGAGCCCACGGCGCAGGATCCCGTGCCCCAGCCGGTGCGCGAGTCCGCCGCGTTTCCGCTCCGGCTGGTGCTGCACCGCTCGGCCGCGGGGGTGACGACCCTCCTGCATCAGGTGTATCTCGGGAGTCAGGCCACGGCATCCGGCGCGCCCTTTCCGGCCGCAGGCACCACCGAGGAAGCGCTTGCCACCACGACGGCGGAACTGCCGATCACCCGCACCGCGCGGTTCACTTCGACGCATTTCCAACCCTCCGCCACGCCGCTGGCCCAGTCGGCGGCCTTTGGCACGGGCACGACGGCCACGTTTTCCCTCACCCTGCCCTACAACCATCCCGCCAATCCTTTCGTCCACGCGTATCACCCGGATCACGACAATTTCGGCCCGCTCAACGACGTCGTCCCGCCCGTGCTGCCGCCGGGGGCGGAGTCGCCCACTCTCACCCGCAGCGTTACGCTCGTTTTCGAGCCGCCGCCCGACGGTCTCAACGACCTGACCTGGGGCGCCACCACCCTCGGCGGCTCCTTCTCCGAAACCATCACCGGCCTGCGCAAGGAGGCGGTGACGGTGACCGGCCCGTTCGTCCTGAAAAAAGTGTCCGCCGCTCCCTCCCTCCGTCTGCCTCCGCCTTGAAGCCACCGCTCCGCCACGTCGCCACCATTCATCCTGACTCACCCCACTGCTCCACACTTGTGCCTCATTTTGCTATGAAACGCGTTCCTTTGTTCGTTCCCGTCCTGCTCGCCGCGGCCCTGCTCGGCCCTGCTTCCCGGCTCGCCGCCCAGAATGCCGTCCCCCAATTCATCGATTACCAGGGACGGTTGACCGACGTCAATGGCAATCCGCTCGGCGGGGTCAATGGCGCCAATTTCACCGTGGAGTTTCGCATCTATGATGCCGAAAGCGGCGACAGCGAACCGATCTGGGGGGAGCAGCAGACCTTTACCGTGGTCAACGGCGAATTCTCCGTGCGCCTGGGTGAGGGCATCGCCATTTCCGGCGTGCAGCCTTCGCCGCTGCTCTCCGCCTTCAATGGCTCCAGCCGTTATCTGGGGGTGACCGTGGTGGGGCTGGGCGGCGAAATCTCGCCGCGTCTGGCCTTTTTATCCGCCCCCTATGCCGTCAAGGCGCAAACGGCGGCCGTGGCCGACTCGTTGAACCAGACCGTCGGCGACTCCCTCGCCGCGAATTTGACGGTGACCGGTTCGGCCACCCTCGCGAACCCGACCTTGGCGGGGAATCCCAAGATCTCTGGAGCCACCGCGCTGGAATTCGGCGCCGGCGTCATCGGCAAAGAACCCAGCGCCGGGAAAATCGGCTACGCGACTTTCACTCCCAACACGTTGGATATCGTTGGCGCCGGCCAGAACACGAACCCGGTCAGTCGCCAGGTGAAAATCTGGGCCGAAGGAGGGTTGACCGTCCAAGGGCCGCTCACCGCCACCGGAGCCATCACCGGCGGCTCGTTGAATACCACCGGAGCCCTTACCGGCGGCTCGATCAATTCGGGCGCTTACAACGTCACCGGCACCGGAGCGATCCAATTCAGCAGCAACACGCGGCAGATGATCAATTTATGGTCCAATAATTATGGGATCGGCGTCCAGGCCAACACGCAATATTTCCGGACCGCCAGTCAATTTGCCTGGTTTCATGGAGGTATTCATAATGACACATCTTTAGCGCCCGGCACCGGGGGGAGAAGAGTGATGTATTTGGAGAATTCGGGCATCCTGCGAATCAAGCAGGATAGTAATTATGGCAACGCTCTGGCCCAGGCGGGGGGGCGCGTGACTTTCGGAGACGCCAACTACGTCTATGTCGGCGAGTCCGCCACCGAAGATGATGTTTTGGAGTTGAAAGGGGCTCAGGGCATCGTCATCAATGCTCCAGGAGATATGCCCTCGCCCTTTGGCCAAGGGGCGCCTTGGAAGATCAGTCATGTGAACCTGACGACGCCGATAAGCCTTCATGCTTTGGTGTTTCAACCCACCGCTCTGAGTAATGTGCGAGTTTTCCTCAACAGCACCGGAGGCTTGTCGGCCAGTTCGGATCGCGCGCTCAAGACGGATGTAGAGACCCTGGCGCCGACCTTGGACCGTGTCGCGAAACTGCGCCCGGTTTCCTATCGTTACAAAACCGATGACGGCCAGCCCGGCCCGTCGGCGCTGGGGTTCATCGCCCAGGAGGTGGAGGAGCAATTTCCCGCGCTGGTGATCGGGGAAGAGGGTTCCAAAATCTTGAATTACTCGGAGTTGGTCCCGATCACGATCGCCGCGTTGCAGGAGGAGCATGGACAGCGACGTGACGCGGATACGGCGCAGGCCCGGGAAATCCAGGCGCTGCAACGCGAGAACGCCGCCCTGCAGCAACGGCTTGAAGCGCTGGAACAGCGCCTGGGAGTCAAGTGAACCGCGACCCGTCCCGGAGCGGACCACCGGGCGGCGATCCCCATCCACCGCGACATCTTTTTCGACTTATGAAGTTCATTCTTTGCTTCCGGAAACCGGGCCGCCGCGCCGCGGCCGCGGTGCTGGCCGGTCTGCTGGTGCTGGCCACTTTTGGCGTGGCGTCAGGGCAGAATCTTCTCCTGGAGAACGATTTCCGCAACCGGGTCCGGCAGCCGGCCTCCTCGGCGGCCCCCAATCCGGACGTGCCGCCGCCGCCGCCTTCGGCCAATCCGGGCCTGCGGATGAGTGTCTCCACCTATGGCGGGTGGCAAACCCGGCGCACGGAGGTGGACGGCGAGGTCAAGGCCGGAGCCACCACCACCGCCCTAGGTCCGTTGGCGGCGGGCCAGTTCGTCTATCCGGGCAACGGCACGATCCAGTTGCGCTCGGCGAAGCTCGGCCGCCACTTGGTGGGGCGGATCGCCACTTATGGCATCGGGGACGTGATTGCTCCGCC
>CAZQUC010000022.1:0-13270 GCA_964596095.1 uncultured Enterobacteriaceae bacterium | reverse complement strand
GCCGACCGGGTGCGCACGCTGTGGCTCAACCAGGTGGGGGGGCAGGATGGCACGTTGCAGGCTTACAACCGCGAGGGCCGGGTGTTCGTGGAGTTGCTGGGGTCGTTGGTCGGGGATGCGCAGAATGCCAACCGGCGGGTGCATCTCGGGTTTGAAGTTGTCGATGTCGCCCGCGAGACCGTGCCGCTGGTCCAACGGATGCTCATCGGGGACAAGGCCACGCCGGCGGACGAGCCGGACCTGGATGAGAGCACCCTCCAGCCGTCCCTCTTCACCGAACTGGGCGTCACCCAGCCTTATTTCCACCGCCAGGTGTTGCCCGGCGGCACGAGCATCGACCTCTATGCCATCCGCACCACCAGGCAGTTGATCATCAATGGCGTGGAGGTGCCGAACAACGAGGCGGTGGCGTATTGGATGGAGACGGGGCCGTTCGACATCCTCTGGCCCCGGCAATACACCAGCTATGTCATCGAATGGCCGCAGGAAACGCAGGAGACGCTGTATTCGCTGTATGCCCGGCCTTCGACGGGAGAAATGGACGACGACACTGCCAGCGCGGTGACGCTCCCCAGCGACAACCTCCCGATGCTGGTCTTCCAGAGCGATCCGAACAACGCCCACGCCACCCTGGGCACGGACCGCCGGTTTTACACGACGGGCGGCGGCTGGGCGCTGATCCAGCACCAGCAGGGCAATGCGGTGTGGTTCGAGCGGGTCTTGTCCCGGCCGGACGATGAATTCAGCACGTATCATACCGCGGTGGCGGCGTCGGTGGGCCAGCGGCTCACACCGCCGGCGGGAGCGCCGCCCGATTTGCCCGGCCACCTCCGGCCCGAAGGCGGGCGGGCCTACCATGCCGGCGCTTACATCGACCCGCTGGTGACGGGCTTCGAGGAGGCGGCGCGGGGCGCCATCATCGGCGTCAACGCCCTCACCGGCACGTCCGCGCCGGACACGGGGAAGAACACGCTGGAAGTGTGGTGGTTCCGTTCCAACCAGCCGCCGGTCGGCTCTGGCATCAAGCCCACCTATTGGCCGGCCTATGTCACCCGTTACACGCTGTCCTGGCCGGCGGAGGCGCCGGAAATCGTCATGGCCTCCAACCTTGGATCGGGCGAGCTGCCGTCGCTCCAGGCGACGGGCAGCATCTACACGCAGAACGATCCCGCCCAGCCCGGTTACAACCCCAACGAGGAGCACGCCCTGCTCCTCGGCGGCACGGCGTGGGCGCTGCGTGACGATCTGAATCTGCCCACCTCCTCGCCGCCGTATGTGCTGGTCGATTACCGCGAAGCCGACGAGCGCCCGGCGATGCAGGTCTTCCGCGTGCTGCGGGAGAAGGCGCCGTGGTTCTTCGATTATCCCGCGACGGCGGGCACTGTTTTGCAGGCGCCGATGCCCCTGCCACTGCTGCCGTTGCCGCTGGATGCGGCGGGCGACGTCGTGCATGAAGAAGTGGTCACGGCCGCCGATCCACCGGCCAACGCCCAGGAGCAAGAGAACGCGGCCTACGCCCGGTTCACGATGAAGGACCGGAAGGGCACCATCTGGATCCACCGCGGCCCGCATGCCGGCGGCACGCCCGCCTTCCAGATGCGGTATTTCTACCGGATGCAGCCGGGCTTTTATTTCCCGGGCCTGGCGGCGTCGGCGCAACCGGCCGCGGGTGTGAATCTGCCGTATCTCCGCCCGTATGTCGATCCCGACGATGTGGCGGCGGGATATGAGGGGCACGCGGTCACCGGCCAGCCGCTCCCCGTCACCTTCAATCCGGTGTGGCCCGACGCCGTGCCGGAATTGCGCCTGGGCCAAACGCTGACCCTGCCCGCCGCCGGGCTGCCGCAGGTGCGCGGGAATACCAGCCTGGAAGTGTTCTACCAGCAGTCCATCGCCACGCAAAGCGCGCCCAGCGCGGAGGGCTACCAACCCCGCCAAAGCGCCATCCTCTTCGACCCCACGCGGGCGAAGACCTATGAGTTTTCCGCGAGCGGCCTGTCCGCCATTCCGGGGAGCGTCAAGACCAGCGACTATCAGGGCAAAACGTATTTCCCGAACCTGCCGCCCCATCTCAGCCAGCGGTTGTTCGTGGACCCGACGGTCGGGCCTTCGGGCGCGCTGGTCTTCATCGGCGAATTCAAGGATGAAGTGGTGGGCGATGATTACCTGCTGCCCAATGTGCTGAGCAGCGCCGAAGTGACCTTGGTCAAAAACCTGTGCCTCAGCGACGATACCGACCGTTCGAGATGGGACGCCGCCATCGACGGACTGAGGGCCATCCGTGAGCTGTTCGAGGAAGATCCCGCGCGGCCGGGAACCTACATCGCCGGGGACACCGTCCCCTTTTCCGCCACCCAGCCGGTGGAGATCACCGACGACGACCAGGCGGTGGATTCCTACGCGGTGAGCGCGACCGGCGGCGGCACAGGGTATCTCGTGCTGCTGGCGGGCGGCGGCGAGGCTTTCACCCCCTCGGGCGAACCCGTGGCCTTGCACATCATCCGCGTCACCGGGCCGCTTTACCGCGGGGAATTGAAAGGCGTGGCGCCCTCCAATCCGCTGGACGAGCAATTCACGCTGCAATACAGCGGCGATTTCGCCGGGCAACCGCAGGCCTATGAATTCGAGTGGCGCTATGGCCGCCCCACCGACGGTCTGCCACCCGCGCTCTACACCTTCTCCCGTTCGCTGGCCTTGGGCGACGCGCCGTGGACGTTGATCAACCAGCCGCCGGCCGATCTGCTCCCCCTGCGCGCGCCGGACGCGGATCTCGGCAGCCTCAGCCCGGTGACGCTGGCCACCAACGGCGAGTTCGCCATCCGCAACGGCGCGGAACCCGCCAGCACGCCGGGCAGCGCTCCGCTCGCCGTGCTGCGGCGGCAATTCACCTACACGCCCCCGGCGGACAGCACGCTCTCCCGCCTTTTCCTCAGTCTCTCCGTCAGCGGCAGCGGGGAAGTCGACGCGCCCGTCGGGTTGTCGGCTTGGCTCAATGGCCAGGAGGTCGTGGTCTATAACGTGCCCGGCCGGGACGACACGCCGGTGACGGCCGCTCCCGGCGGCGATTTCACGCCCTTGCCGCTGGTCTTCGGCGTGCCTGTCTCCGCCTTGCAGAGCGGCGTCAATGTCATCACGCTCGAAGCCCACACCACCGGAGCCACCGACAGCCTGGAGCAACTCAACGCGCGGCTCGAAGCCGAAATCCTGCAGGCGGATTTGTCCAGCTGGATCGCCCTCGGCGCCGGGCCGGACGAAAGCCTGACCTCGCTCGGCGGCGTCGTCGGCAAAAACCGCCACACCATCGGCGGCCCGGGCTTGCTCACGCTCACCGACAATTACTTCATCGTCCGGTATCGCGCGGTGCCCGCCGTCCATGCGGCCTTCGTGGCCGGCGGTGGCTGGTCGTCCTGGACGGAGCCGCAACTGGTGGAGGGCTGGATCAAGCGCGTGCTCGCGGGTATCAACCCTTTCCAGCAACGCATCACCGATCTCTACAACAACGCCGTCAACACCGATGTCAGCCTCGTTGGCCAGGCCGGCCGGCGCTGGGAGGGCGACATCGCGCTCAATCTCGAAAACGTCAACGCCGCCGGCCTCATCGAAATCTACGAGACCGTGCTGCGGCGCGGCAAGTCGCTCAGCATCGACGGCACACCGCCGCTGAGCGACCCCGGCGCCAACGACGCGCTGCTGCTCGCGGCGGGGTATCTCAACGACCTCTATCTCATCCTTCACAACGAGGCCTATGCCGACGCTGCGGATTCCACCATCGCCTTCGGCACCGACAGCGGGGACTACGGGTCGATGGTGACCAGTCTCTTCGCCTTCCGCGGCCAGGTCGCCAGCGTGCTGGAGGAAGAGCTGGCCCTGCTGCGCGGGCGGGACGATTTCCTCCAGCCCGGCACCCGCACCGCGCCGTATTACAACCGGCTGGTCTGGAACTACACCCGCGGCATCGACGCCGGCGAGGCCATTTACGCCCTCAATTACAACGTCAAGGATCTCGATCTCGACGGCCTGGTTGGCCCGGCCGATGCCGCGCAGGCCTACCCCCAAGGCCACGGTGACGCCTACGGCCATGCCCTCACCGCGCTCACCGGCTATTACGGGCTGCTGCGCAACGAGCACTTCTCGTGGACGCCGCGCATCGAGGCCGTCACCGTGCTCGGCAAGGCCGTCTCGGTCGATTACCAGGACGAGCGCAAATTCGCCGCCGCCGCCGCCGCGCTGGCCCGCACCACCAGCCAGACGGTGGACCTCACCTACCGGCAGCAATACACGCCCTCCGACACGCCGACGTGGGCTCCGCTTCAGGACGGACGCCACAACAGCGGCACCGGCCTCACCCGGCGCTGGGGCACCGACGACTGGGCCAGCCGTGGAGGGCAGGGCGCGTATTTCCACTGGATCACCGCCAATTCCTTCCTCCCGCACGAAGATCCCGATCCCTCGCACGAAGGCATCCAGAAGATCGACCGCACCACGGTGCCGGAGTTGACCGAGCTGGCCGCGCAGGCCGCCGCCATCCAAAACAGCCAGGATACGGCGGACGCGCGGCTCAATCCGCTCGGCCTCAGCCACTCCGCGCTGCCGTTCGACATCGATCCCAACTTCCTCGACGTCGGCTCCACCATCCAGGGCAAGATGTATTTCCCGCAGATCCTGGACCGCTCGCTCAAGGCGTTGCAGCAGGCCGCCGGAGCCTTCCAGCGCGCCGGCACGGTCACCGAATTCCTCCGCCGCCAGGGCGACAGCCTCGACGATCAACGGGCCGCCATCTACGAGCAGGAGCGGGCTTTCGAGGCCTCGCTGGTCGATATTTACGGCACGCCTTATTCCGATGACATCGGGCCGGGGCGGACCTACGCGCAAGGCTATGCCGGGCCGGATTTCCTTCACTATGCCTACGTGGATTGGGTGGAAAAACTCGTGTCCGAACCCAATGTGCCCGCCTTCAGCGAGGACGTCGAGCAGACAGTCAACGGCGAGACGGAAACCGTGGAAAGGCCGACCATCACGCTGAGGTATCGCGCGACCACGGAATTCGTGGATACGTCGTCGAGTTTGGATTTCTCCCCCATCTTGGACAATCCGGATGAAATGCTTAGCGTCACGATCAACCTGCGGGGGGAAATGGTGAAGCCTGAAGCATGGACCGGACGGCGTGCCCATCCCGGTCGCCTGCAAACCGCCTATTCGGACTGGCTGACCGCGCGCCGCGAGCTGATCGAAGCGGCCGAAGACGTGCAATATGCGGCGCTGGTGATCGACCGGCAGATCGCCCTGTATCATTCCGCGGTCACAGCCGCCGAACTCGCCATCAGGGTGGAACGAGACAACAACATCGCCTTTGGCACGCTCACGCCGGTGAAGATGGGGTTGGATGCCGCCACCCGGTATATGGAGATGACCAACGAAATCATTCAGAGCGCTGAGGATGCGGTGGACAAAGGCACGCCCAAGTCGGTCGGTCTGGCCATCGACCCATCTTTCCCCGCCCGCCTTGCCGCGGTCCTGGTCAAGGTGGTCTCCTCGGTCGGGCTGCGCGCCACCATCAACGGGCTGCACGCCGCTTCCGAAGCCATCGACTACGGGCTGGAATTGGGGACGCGTCTCGCCGATCTCAGCGTCAGCGAGTCCAATTGGACGCATGAAAACCGGCAGTTGCTGCACGATCTGCGCATGGCCGTCGAGGACAGCATCACCCAGCAGCGGGCGCTGGATGGAGCGCTGCGCCGGATGGATCAAGCGGAACGCGACTTGCAAACACTGCAAAGCGAAGGGTTGCGTCTTCGCACAGAGCGCCAGGTCTTCCGCCAGCGCGCGGCGGCCATCATCCACGGCTACCGCACCAAGGACTTCGCCTTCCGTGCTTTCCGCAACGAAGCGCTGGAAAGCTACAAGCTGCTCTTCGATCACGCGGCCCGCGCCACCTTCCTCGCCGCCCGCGCCTACGATTACGAAACCGGCTTGCTCGACGCTTCCCGCAGCCCGGCGGCGGCGGAGTTCTTCAACGCCATCGTCAAATCCCGCGCTCTCGGCATCGTGGATGAGTCCGGCAACCCGCAATTCGGCGGCTCGAGCACCGGCGACCCCGGCTTGGCCGGGCTGCTCGCCAAGATGCAGTCCGACTGGTCGGTGGTGGAATCCCGCCTCGGCTTCAACAATCCCGACCGCTACCGCACCACCTTCTCGCTGCGCGCGGAGAAATTCCGCCTGCTCCATGGCACGGAGGGCGACAGCGCGTGGCGCGCGGTGCTGGAGGGATCCCGCCTGGCCAACATCCTGGAGGATGAGGACGTGCGCCGGTATTGCCTCCAGGCGGAGGACCCGAGCGGCCTGGCGGTGCCGGGCTTCGTCATCCCGTTCTCGACCACCATCCAGGCCGGGAAAAATTTCTTCGGCCTGCCGCTGGCCGGCGGCGACAGCGCGTTCTCGCCCACCTCCTTCGCCACCAAGATCCGTGCCAACGGCATCGCGCTTCCCGGTTACATCGGGATGACCGCGCCGAGCGCCGCGGACGGCGCGACCTCGGGGGCCGGCGGCGCCAGCCCGTCCGACCCGTGGACCGGCTTCGCCGATCCCCAGGCCCTCGGCGCCACGCCCTATCTCTATCTCATCCCGGCCGGCCAGGATTTCCTGCGCGCGCCCGCGCTCGGCGACGCCGGCGCGATCCGCAGTTGGCGCGTGGAGGACCAGGCCATGCCGCTGCCCTTCAACATCGGCCAGACGGCCCACAACACGCCGAGCACCTGGCAGGAGGCGTTGGCCCTCACCGAGTCGCCCTTCATCCTGCGCAAACATCAGGCCTTCCGCGCCATCCCGGACGGCGTGCCCTTCTCCGCCGACATCGGCTTCACCAACGCGCGCCTCATCGGCCGCAGTGTCTGGAACAGCCAGTGGAAACTCGTCATTCCGGGCAACACCCTCCTGGCCGACCCGGCGAAGGGAACGCGCATTTTCGCCGACACGGTGAAAGACATCAAACTCCACTTCCAAACCTACTCCTACTCGGGCAACTGACATGAACCGGCGATTCTCTTTCTTCATCGGCCCGGCCGCGTGCTGTGGGCTCACGGCGGTGGCGTGGGCGTTTCCTCCGGCGCCGTATCATCACCTCCACGGCGTGGTGCGCGACGAACAGGGTCGCCCTCTCTCCACCGGCGAGGGCACCATCCATCTGCTGGGCCAGGATAGCCGGCAAATCGTCTATGCGCCGACCGATGCCGGCGTCGCGCCGGGGGAAAACTACCGGCTGCCGGTGCCGCTCGACTCCGCGGCCGACGCCCGGTTTTACCAAGTCAACGCCCTGCGCCCCGCGCTGCCTTTTACCATCCGCGTGGTGATCGATGGCGTGGTGTATGTGCCCCTCGAAATGACCGGCACATCCTGGGCCATGGGCCGCGCCGCGCAGGACACGCGGCTGGATCTGACCCTCGGCGTCGATACCGACGGCGACGGCCTGCCCGATGCTTGGGAACAACGGCTGATCGACACCGATGCCTCCGGCCGGCTGCAATCGCTGGCGGATGTCAAACCGGAGGACGACTTGGACGGCGACGGTCTTTCCAACCGCGAGGAGTATCTGATCGGCACCTATGCTCTGGACCGGCGGGACACGCTGGAGCTGGAAGTGGCGGCGGTGCATGAGGGGGCGGTGGAATTGCGCTTCACCGCCATCACGGGCCGCGGTTATTATCTGAAGGCGTCCTCCGATGGGACGCTCTGGACTCGCGTCCCCTTCGCGCTTCAGCCCGGCGGCGACCCGCTCGACCGCTGGCTGGCGAACGACCTGCGGCAGGTTTCGGTGTTTGTGCCGCGGGGCAACACGGCAGATACCTCGGCCACCACGCTTTACCGACTGTATGTTGACTGATCGTTCGTTCGTTTTCCGCCGCCGCTGGTGGTGGGCCGCCGCCGCGCTCGCCTTGGTCGCCGCGTGGTTTTTCTTCCCCGGCCCGCCCTCCGACCTGCCGCCGGAAGTGACGCGCGGTCAGTTGGAAACCCACGACAATTTGCTGTGCCTGAAAGGCCGGACCCGCCCTTACACCGGCCTGCTCGTCGAGGCTTACGCCGGCTCCACGCAACGCAAGAGCGAGTTGCCGATCAAGCACGGTCGGATTCACGGCCTCGTCCGCGGCTGGCATGACAATGGTCAACTCGAAGTCGAGGAGCCGTTCGTCAAAGGCGTCTCCCACGGCACACGCACCCGTTGGCATCAGAACGGAATCAAGCGCAGCGAGGCCGCCATCGACCACGGGCGGCTGCATGGTCAGTATTCAGAATGGCATATAAATGAACAGCTTGCAATCCAAATGACCTTATACGAGGGTAAGACGGAAGGCTGGGCTGAATCCTGGTATCCCAGCGGTCACCTTAAGTCGCGCACGCTTTTTCAGCGCGGCGAGGTGAAAGATCAAAAATTTTTCCCCGACGGCAGGAGCCCCGGCGCTTCCGCCACCGTTTCCAATCACTGACATCACCCCATGACTTGGTTTCGCATTCTTTTCCTGGCCGGGATGGCCTTCGCCCTGCCGTTGGCGGCGCAAGTGCCCCGGATCATCGATTACCAAGGGCGCATCACCGTGCGCGAGGAAAACTTCGATGGCACGGGCCGGTTCAAATTCGCGTTGGTCGATGGCCTCGGCACGACCACGCATTGGAGCCACGACGGCACTTCCACCGGTGGCGCGGCGCCGGCCTCGTTTGTCTCCGTGCCCGTGGTGAAAGGTCTCTACACCGTGCGCCTCGGTGACACGGCACTGGCCAACATGGGCGCGCTGTCGCCGGGCGTGTTCGATCACCCGGATGTGCGGCTGCGCGTGTGGTTCGACGACGGCGCCACCGGTTTCCAGCAACTCGCCCCCGATCGCCGGATCGCCGCCGTGGCCTACGCGCTCCTGGCCGATGACGTGCCGGACGGGTCGATCACCACCGCGAAACTCGCGCCGGGATCGGTGACCGCCGACAAGCTCGCGCCCGGCGTGGGCGTGGGCGACGCGCCCGGCGGGGTGGTGGTTTCCCCCGACCCTGCGGACGCGGCACTCTTGGGCGAGGGGTATCTTGCCCTTCACACCTATCCCGGCGGGGAGTGGGGAAACCCGGCCGCGGCCAATGCCCCCTCGGGCCGCCGCCGCCATACCGCGGTCTGGACCGGCTCGTCCGCGATCGTCTGGGGCGGCGAAGTCAGCGGCTTTCTCAGCGACCAAGGAGGGATTTACACCCCGGAAACCAACACGTGGAGCCTGCTCGGCTCGAATGCCGCCTCTCCACCCCGCGCGGACCATATCGCGATCTGGACGGGCGCGCGGCTGGTGGTGTGGGGCGGCCTGACCGCCGGGGGTGTCTCGAATACCGGCGCTTTGTATGATCCCGCCACGCAAACCTGGCTCCCCACGGCCACCACGAACGCTCCCGACGCCCGCACCGGGCATAGCGCGGTCTGGACCGACACGCAGATCATCGTCTGGGGCGGTGGCAATGCCTCCGGCGCGCTCGCTTCCGGCGCCATCTACACACCGCCGGCCGGCCTGCTGGCCGATGGCAACAACGGCACGTGGTCGGCGCTGTCCGCCGCTGGCGCCCCGCCTTCCGCGCGCCGCGATCACGCCGCCGTCTGGGCGGCCGGCCGCATGGTTATTTGGGGTGGAGAGGCCTCCGACGGCACGGCGTTGAACGACGGCGCGGTCTATCTTCCCGGCAGCGGCTGGACCGCGCTGCCCGCCAGTCCGTTGTCCGCGCGCTTCGGCCACACGGCGGTGGTCGCGGGAGACCGCGTGATCTTTTTTGGCGGCGCGAGCGTGCGCTTCGGCGCGGTGCTCAATGACGGCGCGATTTACCATGCCTCCACCTCGACGTGGACCCTCCTGCCCTCTACCGGCGCGCCCGCAGGCCGGCACTTCCATCAGACCGTGTGGACCGGGACCGAAGTGCTCATCCTCGGCGGGGAACTCGGCAACGGCCAGCCGGTCTTGTCGGGCGGGGCGTTTCATCCGGAGCAGGGCAAATGGCGCTCCCTGCCCGCGTTGGCGGAAACCACCACCCGGCAGACCGCCACTTGGTCGGGCGCGCGGGTGGTCGTCTTCGGCTCCAGTGGCCTGCGCCTCCTCGACCCCAAACCGCCAGCCACGCTTTATGGCAAGTTCTGAGCGTCTTTCCGGCGAAACAGGCGGTTCCTCTCCCCGTTTTTCCGTTTGTGCCGTCTTTGCTGCCCTTTGCCGGGCGGCCTCTTCAGCGGTGACGTGCCCACTTGGCTGGGCGTTGCTCTTTGCCTTGCTGGCGGCCGAGGCGCCCGCGCAAGGCCGGGCCAGCGCCGACTATCGTGTGGAGATGGAAATGACCGGCGCCCTTTCCGGCCTCGGGCAAAGCGCGGCCTATCAGGATGTCGCCGGGGCGGGGGAGACCGCGGGTGGCGTCACCCTCGCCGCCGACTACACCCACCGCGGCGGTTACACTGGTCAGCTCTACGAGGTCGTGGGCGTGCGCTTTCCCGCCGATCCCCTGGAGGTAAACGAAACATCCGTGACCTCGCTCGCTCCGCGCGACGTATGGGACGATGGCTCGACCTGGACGCCGCCGGCTTCCGGGTTCGGCTGGAGCGTGTTTTTCGGTAGCGAATACGCCACCCTTTCCCCCGCCGGCGTGCTCACCACGGGGGCCGTGTATCAAAACAGCGCCGTCCTCGTGCGCGTGGCGCGCCCGCCGTTCACGGCTGTCCTCACCGTGGTGGTCGTGGATAACATCTTCGATAACTTCGGCAGTTATGCCGGGGACGCCCTTTCCGACTTGTGGCAGGTCAAGAATTTTGGCCTCGACCATCCGCAGGCCGGTCCGGGCGCCGACCCCGATGCCGACGGCAGCGACAACCAGAGCGAGTATTTCGCCCTCACTGATCCCCGCGATGGCAACAGCGTTTTTTCCACCACGCTGGAACCCGACGGCGCCGGCGGCCTGCGCTTCGTCTTCCACTCTGTCTTCAACCGCCGCTACTGGCTGGAAGCTTCCTCTACGTTGACCCCCGACTCCTGGACCGAAATCGACGGTCCTCTTGACGGCGCGGGCGGCCCGTTGTTCTTTACCCTGCCGGCGTCTCCCGATCCGGAGACGCAGTTGTTCCGCATCATCATGAAACCATGAAAGCCCTCGCTCGTTTTCTGATGACGACGCTGCCGCTGCTGGCCGCGTTCGTGGTCTTGGCCGGTCCCGCCGCCGCCCAAAGCCCCCGCCTCGTGCTGATCGATCTCGAGGACGCCGCCTCTTACGACGGGCTCAACCTGCCCATCAACACCCGCTTCACCATCGACCTCGACTCGGACGAGCGCATCAGCCTGATCGAAGTGATCATCACCGGTATCTATAACGATCCGTTGGTCGGCGCCGATGAAGGCAGTTGGCCCAGCGAGGCGCGGATCGCGGTGCAGAACAGCGGCCTGGAGACCCTGCTCATCATCCCGCTCTATTCCGAGGCCTACAATCACAACAGCACCACCGACCCGCCCGATCTGACCACTGTCTTCTCCGGCGCTGCCCTCAGCCATCCTTCCTTCACCGGTCCCGGCACCCTCACCATCCAGCTTTATGAAGAACTCGACGATGAGGCCGACACCGCCGACGGCGTCTATCTGGCCGGCTCGCAAATTCGCGTCACCATCGTGCCCGAACCGCACCTCACCGCCCTCCTCCTTACCAGCGCCGCTTGGGCTCTCCGCCGGAGGCGCGTCGCGTAGCGGAGGCGTCAGGCAATTGAAGAGCATTGAGATCGATTTGGAGCGCGGAGGCTCGCCTCCGCTTTTCCCCTCACCGGCTTGCCGGTGAGGGGAGCGAGAAGAGAAAGAAGGGCTTGCCGGAAGTTCAGGAGAACCGATCTGTCGCCGCCGCGAGGGGCAAGCTCCTCACCCGCCCAGAGCGGAGGCAAGCCGGTCCGCACTCCAAAAAGCCCCCACTCACAATTCGCTCAATTCCACCAGATCGGCCCGATGCCGTTCGCGGGTATGATAATCACGCCGCACGCGCCGCTCGATGGTCATGCGGCGTTTTTTGCGACGGAGGCGCAAACGAGCAATTTCCTCGTCGAGCTTGAGATAGCTGTGGTAACGTGCGGGTTCGAGCGCGCCGCCGGCGACCGCCTCGCGGATGGCGCACCCCGTGTCGGTGGCGTGCTTGCAATCGTGGAACCGGCAGCACGCCGCCAGCGCGTCGATATCCGCGAAGCGCTCGCGGAGAATGGTTTCATCGGTCCACATCTGCACTTCGCGAATGCCGGGATTGTCGATGAGCAGCCCGCCGCGCGGCAGCAGCAGCAGCTCGCGCGCCGTGGTGGTGTGCCGTCCCTTGCCGGTGACTTCGTTGACCTCGTCCGTCCACTGCCACTCTTCGCCGAGCAGCCGGTTGACGAGCGAGGATTTCCCCACGCCGCTGGAGCCGACCACCGTCACCGTGCGGCCCTTTTGGAGATAGGGACGCAATTCCTGCAACCCCCGGCGGCGGGCCACGCTGGTGATGATGACCGCCGCCTCGGGATTGAGCCGCCGCACGGCGGCAGCGGCTTCCTGCGTCACCTCGGTGGAAAACAGATCGGCCTTGTTGAGCAGCACGAGCGGCCGCGCGCCACTGCGGGCGATGAGCGTGAAATACCGTTCCAGACGGCGCGGATTGAAGTCCGCCCCGGCGTCGGTCACCACCATCACCGTGTCCACATTCGCGGCGATGACCTGCTCCTCGCTGCTCTGTCCGGCGGCCTTGCGGGAGAAGCACGTCTGCCGCGGCAGTCGCGCGCGGATGACATTCTCGCGGTTCTCATCCCCGAGTTCGAGCGCCACCCAATCGCCCACCGCCGGCAGTTCGGCGTCGGTTTCCGCATCATGATAGACCTTGCCGCTCATGACGACTTCGCGTTCATCAAGCTCGCCGTCGTCGATGAGGAGCGCACCGCAGGAAATCTTGTTGTCACGAATGAGCCGCGCGGGCTTCCAGCCGTTGTCGTGCAACGGCGCGAAGTCGCGGGCAAAGCCATCATTCCAACCCAAATCGGCCAACGTCATCGGCAGAGAGTAGGTTTTTTGGCGAAAATGCCACGTCCTTCTTGTGGGGGATGGCATGGGTCCCACGGCGGATTTTCCCCGGAAGCCACAGGCCCATGGGACAGGTATCGGTGCCGATGCACGCAGGGCGAGGATTCCAAGAAAGAACCTGCTCCTGGGTTCGCGCAAAGAGCGCCAAGCTCGCCAAGGAGTGAGGATGAAGGGGCTCGGATGGGGGAATCTTGGCGGGC
>CAZQUC010000021.1:12265-20408 GCA_964596095.1 uncultured Enterobacteriaceae bacterium | reverse complement strand
CGTCGATCCCGTCGCGTCGGTCATCAGTTTTTGGGAAAACGACCGACCGCTCGTGGCGCTCACGTATTACGCGACGCATCCGCAGAGTTACTACCGCACGGGGATCGCCGATCCCGACTTCCCGGGCATCGCGCGTTTTCTGCGCGACCAGGCCGTGCCGGGGCTGCGGCACATTCACTTCAACGGCGCGGGCGGCAATCTCGGCGCGGGCAAATACAACGACGGCGATCCCGCCAACCGCCCCGCGCTGGCCCGGCGTCTCGCCGACGGCTTGGCCAAGGCGTGGGAAGCGACGAGGAAGGAACCGCTCACGCCCGACCAAGTGGCGTGGCGGGTCGAAAAAGTCGCCCTGCCCGTCGCCGCGCATCTTGATGAAGCCGCGCTCAAAACCCAGCTCAGCGCCACGCAGACCGACACCATTCTCGGCGCCGCCATGCAGTTGGCTTGGTTGAAGCGCACGCAAACGGGGCATCATATCGAAATCGGCTTCCTCCGGCTCGGCTCGCTGGGCGCCCTGCACCTGCCGGGCGAACTCTTTGTGGAATACCAACTCGCCGCCAAGGCGATGCGCCCCGACCTGCGGCTGGCCGTGGCCGCTTACGGCGATTACGGTCCGGCCTACATCGGCACCGAGCGCAGCTACTCCGAGGGCGGTTACGAAACCGAGCCGCGCTCATCTTTTGTCGCGCCGGGCGTGGAGCGGACGCTCACCGAAGCCCTCCGCGCCGTGCTGACGCCGAAGTGATTGTTTTTGTATTATTATTCATATGGCTAATTTCCCATTATCCGCGTCTCCGGCTGGGATGAGTTGACCGAGGGCGGAGCCAGAGACTCCTTTTGCAGAACCTCGGCCAGAGGCGCAATGCCTCGCGGAAACCCAGCTTTCGCTTGCGTTGCAGGGCGGAGCGGCTAGGGTATTCCCCCGGCTGATTTCCCAGCCTCGGCGAGAGGACACCGCGTGTCCGCCACTTTTCACCCTATTGCACGCTTATGAAGGAAGGTATCCATCCAAAATACGTTGAGACGACGATTTCCTGCGCTTGTGGGACGGTGTATCACACCCGTTCCACCGTGGAGTCGATTTCCATCGGCATCTGCGCGTCTTGTCACCCCTTTTTCACCGGTGAACAAAAATTTGTCGATACGGCCGGACGCGTGGACAAATTCGCCAAACGCTTCGGCAGCACCAGCACGGTGCGTCGCACCAAGCCGAAACTCGCGGCCAGCGCCTGATTTCCCATTCCACCTCCCTTGTGGGCCTCCCGCCAACCGCCCTTCTCGTCGCGAGGAGTGGTGGCTTTTTGTTGTCCGGATCACAGTGACTTATTCGGATCGTCGCGACCGGCCGCGGCGCAGGCTTTTTTCGATTCCCATTTCCCAGGGCTGCTCTGCCTCTCCCGTGAGATGATAGAACACGTTTCTCGTTCCGATGTCTGACGCCTCCGCCACCCGGTTGTGCCGGTTCAACCATGCAGCCATGCGGACGGAGTGGAATTTTCTCCTCGCGAGCAATGATCCGGGCGAGGCCGAAGCGGCGGCGCAGGCGGCCTTCCGGGAAATCGACGCCCTGGAGGCGGAGCTGAGCCGGTTCCGGCCCGATAGCGATCTGGGGCGCATCGGACGGCTCAAGGCGGGCGAGGAATTGCACCTCGGCCTCGCCGCGTGGGACTGCCTCTCGCTGGCCAAGGATGTCGCGCTGGCGACGCATGGCGCGTTCGATTGCGCCATCGGGCCGCTTTACGAACTCTGGCACGGCCGCCCCGCCGCCGAGCCGCCGTCGGACGAGGAAATCGCCGCCGCCCGCGCGCGCAGCGGGAGCCATTTATTCGATCTGCACGAGGATGGCCGCCGCATCACGGTGCGGCGTGACGGATTGAAGCTCGATCTCGGCGCGCTGGGCAAAGGCTATGCCCTCGATCTGTGCGCGGATTTGTTGCGCACGCATTGGGAGGTGTGCGACATGCTGCTCATCACCGGCGGAGGCAGCACGATTCTGGCCGGCGGCCGCGCGCCGAACGGCGGCCCGTGGTTCGTCAATGCGGGACCGGAGGGCACGCCCTCCACGCCGCTGGCGGACCGCGCGGTCAGCGCCTCGGGCTTTGTTTACCAAGGCGCGCACATCATCGACCCGCGCCACGGCCGGCCCGTCTCCACCGAACGTGTCCGCGCCTGGGCCTTCGCGCCCACGGCCGCGCTTTCCGACGCCCTGGCGACCGCCTTTCTCGTCATGTCCCGGGAGGAGATCGCCGCGTTCTTGAAAACGTATCCGGAAATCGAAGCGATCCGCTGACGGAGACCGGTCTGGAGTGCGGAGGCTTGCCTCCGCTTTTGCGGCTCACCGGCTTGCCGGTGAGGGGCGATGGAGAGAGCAATGAAGAAGGATCCTGTTGGAAATTCGGAGGCCGCTCTGCCCCGCCGCGAGGGGCAAGCCCCTCCCCCCAGAGCGGAGGCAAGCCTCCGCACTCCATACGGCTTACGCGTCGAAATCCACGTCTCCTTCGTCGAAATCCGAATCTTCCCCCGACGACTTGTCGCCGTCCTTCTTGCCTTTGCTGCCTTTGAGCGGTTTGGGGCGCGGGTCTTCCTTCTTTTGCAGGGCACGGCGGAGTTTTTTCAGCGCGATGTTCTGCAACTGGCGGATGCGCTCGCGGGTGACGCCGAACTCCTGGCCGACTTCCTCCAGCGTGCGCGGCTTCTGGCCGGCGAGGCCGAACCGGGCGTCGATGATCTTGCGCTCGCGTTCGTCCAGCACGGTGAGCAGCCCGTCGAGCTGGTCGTGCATGTTGCGGTGAGCGAGCATTTCCAACGGATTCTGCGCGCGTTCGTCGCCGATGATTTCACCGAATTCGGTGGTGTCGTCGTCGGAAATGGGCGCGTCGAGCGAGGCTGGGCGCAGGCTGGCAGCCTTGAGCTGGGCAAGCTTCGCGCGGTCGATGCCGATTTCCTCCGACAATTCGTCGTCGGTCGGCTCGCGGCCGAGATCTTCGGACATCGCCATCGCGACGCGGCGCATCTTGCTGATTTTGTCCACCATGTGGACGGGCAGGCGGATGGTCTTCGACTGGTTGGCCAGCGCGCGCTTGATCGATTGCTTGATCCACCACGCGGCGTAGGTCGAGAGCTTGCCGCCCTTGTTGGGGTCGAACCGCTCCACCGCTTTCATGAGGCCGATGTTGCCCTCGGAAATGAGGTCGAGCAGGGGCAGGCCATAGTTGGCGTAGTCCTGCGCGATCTTGACCACGAGGCGCAAATTAGCACGGATCATGTGATCGCGGGCGTTTTTGCCGTCCGGACCGCCTTTTTTGATGCGCGCGGCGAGACGCACTTCTTCCTCGGGCGTGAGGAGAGGTGTCTTGCCGATTTCACGAAGATAAATTTTGATGCCGCCGTCGAGTTCCATGTAAGTCTAGGAAGGTGAAGGTTGGATGCTGGAGAGGGGCGAATTGAAGGGACGTCTCACGAGCCGGTTGGCCTTGGTAAGCAGAAAGCGTGCGCCCGTGAAAGGATTGTCTCTCTATGCCAACGTCCGGCAACGCAGGATCGTTGAGGTAAATTGGGAAAAATTCCCTGAAATTGAGTGGGCCGGACCAAAGCGGGAGGGATTTTCCGGGATTTGGCGCCATTCGTCAATGAAAATCTTGCAAAGAGGCGACGGAATTTTCAGACGGCAGCGCGGATGGCCTCCCTCCAGAGAAAATCGGAAGAGAAGTGTCTGAGGTTATCCACCGCCGGCGAATGAGCGCCCAACGCCCAAAACGCGCGGTCTGCTTCTTGTTCTTTCCCCCCAAACACCCTCACGACGTGGCCCTCGCGACCCGCCACCCACGGGCTATTCACCACTTGCACGCCGCCTATTCTCAATTTTTAGTGGCAAAAATAGGATTCTCTAGCTTTTTTGTAAAAAATAGACTTTCCTTCCCGCTACCATAGGCCATAATGCCCTCAAGCCCGCTGTCCAGAGCGGTAATGAGTCTTAATAATGCGAAATCCATTCTCAGAAGACGTTTTTTTTGATCAGCAACACCCGGGCCAGGATGTGGACTCGCTCAACGTGGAAGCGCTGGGCGCGTTGCGACAGGAGCTTCCGAGCGGTGAGCCGGGAAGCGGGCTGGGCCGGGCCTTGGTTTTGAACGCCCCGCGCGCAGGTTACGGCAAGACGCACCTCGTCAGCCGGTTCGCGGAAGGACTGGCCGGGCGGGCGTTCGTCATTCCGCTGTCCTTCGATCTGGAGAAACCACCGTGCTGGGCCACACTGCTGTGGGATGTGCTGGAGAAGTTGCACCACGATCACGCGTTGCGGCCGGGGCTGACGGTGCTGGATGAAACAGCGCGGTTCCTGTTCGCACGGGTCAATCAACGGCTGATCCAGGAGCGGAAAATCCCTTGCGCCCACCCCGAGGAGGCGGTGGCGGCGCTGGATCGCAATTACCTGGAAATGTTCGATTTCACCAATCCCGAGCAGGAGGTCGCGCGGTGGTTCGGTTCCCATTTCGAAAGCCTCGCGCCGCTGAGCGCGGAGGTGCTGGCTCCGCAGGCGGACCTCTCGCCGTCGCGGACGACCTTTTGGCTGCGCGTGTTGTGCGCCTACGCCCAGGGCGCGGCGGAGGCGCCCGAGACGCGCCTCGAAGCCCTGCGCTGGGCCGTCAACACCAGCGACGCGGCGGAGAGCGGCGACGGCGGCGGCGTGTTCCAGGAGAGCGGTTCAGGAAAACGTGCCGCCAAGCACAAGCTGCGCGATTTCGGGCGGTTGCTGGGGTTGCACCGTCCACTGGTCTTTGTACTCGACCATCTTGATGTGTTTTATCGTGATGGGCAGACAGGCCTGCGCCTCGCCTATTTCATCAGTGAACTCCGCCGCCTGCTGCCGGGCAGCCTGAGCGTGTTGTGCGTGAACCAGGATCTGTGGCAGGCCACCTTCGCCGCCCAATTGCCGAGCGCGTTGGAGGACCGGCTGACCGGCGCGATGCTGATGCTGCGCGGTGTCACCCGCGAGCAGGCGGAAGCATTGCTGAAGCGGCGGCTGACCTCCGCCGGATCGCCGCCCGAGGAGGCCAATGCGTTCGTCGCGCGGGCCGGGCTAGGCGAGTTGTTCGCGGCGCATCCGGCCGGCACCGTGTCGCCGCGCGTGCTCTTCCGCTGGGCTTCGACGCGCTGGCGGCTGGATCACGGTCAATTGGAGGCCTCCTCACGGGAACCGGTGCCCGCCCGGCTGCTCGGCGATCCCCTCCCCGCCCCGGCTTCCGCGGCGACGGAGGCCTTGGCCGCCCCCGCGCCCGTGCCGCCTCCGGCGGAAAACGGCCCGTTCACGTCGGAAGAAGTTGGTCCGCCGCCGGAAGTGATCCCCGCCTCCTCGGTGGTGGGCGACGACACGCTCGATTCGATTTCCGCCGCCCTGCAAGCCATGAGCGACGGCGTGGAGCCCACGCGTCCGCCGGTGGTGCCACCCGCGACGGAAGGCGCCGACGCCTCGAAAGCGCTCTGGCGTTTGCGCGAGCGGCTCGACCGGCTGCGGCCCGAAACCACGACGGGCGGCTCGCCGAAACCGGCCAAAGCTTCCGCCGCGGCGGCGGTCTCCGGGGTCGGCACGGTGGTGCATGCCGGGCTGGGCCTGCGGCCGCCGGACGAACACGCCTGGCATCATGCGTCCGCCAACGAACCGCTGCCGGTGCGGGCCTTTCTGGAATGCCTGCGCCACCGGACCAGCGCGCCGGTGGCCCCCGCCCTGGATTTGGAGCGTATCGGCCAATTGCTGCGCTTCATCGGCGGGCACTCCCCGGTGGTGAAGGCGACCGAATTGACCGTGCCGGGCACGGCCGGGCAGGCCCTGCAATGGATCTCGCCCGATGCGGAAATCCTCGTCGGCCTCGAAGCCTCAACGCGCGCCGTCTTCTGGAGCGCCCTGACCGCCCATGCCCAGACGCGCGCCAAACTCAACGGCGGCCTGCCGGTGAAAGTCGTCGGCTTCGTCGAGCGCCAGGCCCCGCCGCACCCGGCCCGCGCCGCCGGCCTGACCGGTGGCTACGCGCTGGATTTGATCGAACCGACCGCCACCGACCTGAGCGTGCTCGCGGCCGCCGGCGACCTGTTCGTCCGCTTCGAGACCGGGGAATTGGAGGCCGATCCCGCCGACCTCGCCGCGTTGTTGACCAAGGAGCTCGATCCCTTCTGGCGTCGCCTCACCCGCCTGCCCACCAGGGTGATGAACTGAGGGCTTCCCGCCGGTGATGCGGTCACGGGCTTGCAGGCAGGCATCACTCCGCCTCCCGGTTATTGTCCGCCTCTTCGGCGAAGATGCGCAACAGATCGCTGAAGTCTGAGTTCATCGGGATTGCGTTTTTTCATCCTCCAGTATTCCTCCACCAACTCCCACGCGGCGCGCCGTCGTGCCGCAGCGCCCCGCCGCTGCCATTCGCGCACTTGGAATTTCCGCTGCTCGACAAACGAGGAAAATTTCCGGACCTCCCAGCGGGAGCGATCCACGGGAGCCGGAGAAGGAAGGGCGGCAGGAGCGTCGGCCATCGGGAAACATAACGCCGCCAGCGGAAAAAATCGAGAGATTCCCGCGCCCGACTTGCTCCCGGCGGACGTAGCTGCTTTAGTCCGGGGTCGCCTTCCCGGCCTTCTCCAGTTCCGCCTATGAGCCGCTATACCTGGCAGGACGAGTTCCTCGCCCTCTTCGACCGCTGCCTCACCCGTTATCGCGGGGGAGATGCGAACTTCCATGGCTATTACGCCGATGCCGATCTCGCCTTCCTTTCCAGCATCGGTTATCAACCCCGCGAGTTTTTCGATTTCGTCGAGGACTGGGGCGATGGCGCGCCGCTGCCTCCGGCGACGGCCCTGCTCATCGCCGCCGTGCGCCGCGATTTTTTCCTGACCATCCAGCACGGCAAACCGAGCGGCGTGTTCTTCCCCGCCGATGAATTGCCGGCCAAATCCAGCGACGAACTCGCGGGCATCCCGTATTTCGCCCGCATCGTGAAAAAAGCGCGGCTCAAGCTGCGTGGGGAGCTGGACCCGGAAATCATGTTCTCCTGTGGCGGCGACCGCGCCTTCCTCCTCGCCCGCGACATTCATCCGGCGGACTTTCTGCGCCACGTGTGGGCGGCCGGAAACGATGACCAACACATCGTCGAATACGTCACCTCCACCACCCCCGTCGCCGCGTGAAAGAACCGCTCGCTTCCCTCCACCGGCGATTGACCTCCACCGTGCTCGGCGCTGAAGAGCAGGCGTGGTGGTTGATCGTCGCCCTGCTCACCAACGGCCACGTCCTCATCCAGGGCGCGCCCGGCATTGGGAAAACCACCATCGCGCACACGCTGGCCGCGGCGCTCGACGGGGTTTTCAAGCGCATCCAATTCACGCCTGACCTGCTGCCCTCGGACATCCTCGGCTACAGCCTGTATCACCAGGGGCGCGGCGAGTTCCAATTCATCCCCGGCCCCGTCTTCGCCAACATCGTGCTCGCGGATGAAATCAACCGCACCAGCCCGCGCATCCAGAGCGCCCTGCTCGAATGTATGAACGAGCATCAGGTGACGATCGACGGCGTGACGCGCAAACTGGAAGCGCCCTTCCTCGTCATCGCGACGCAGAACACGCTGTATTCCACCGGCACTTTTCCGCTGCCCGAGCCGCAGCTCGACCGGTTTTTGCTCAGCCTCAGCCCTGAACCGCCCGATACCGCCTTGCTGGCGGACATCCTCGCGCTGCATGCCGGCCAGCCCGAGCCGCGGCAGGAGCCGCCCATGCTCCATGCCGAGGAAGTCCGCACCATGCAGGCCGCGGTGCGCCGCGTGGCGGTGGACCGGAAGATCACCGATTACATCGCCGCGCTCAGCCATGGCGTCCGCAAGCACGACGGCCTGCGCGGCGGGATTTCCCCGCGTGGGAGCATCGCCCTGCTGCGCGCCGCGCAAGCCATCGCGTGGCTGCAAGACCACGGCGCCGTTCATCCCGACGACGTGCAGCACGCCGTGCTCCCCGTCTGGCAACACCGCCTGCACGGCCGCGACGGCGCCGGTGAGGATTCCGGCACCGGCACCCGCCAATGGCTGGAGCACCTTATCAAGGTGATCCCGGTGCCGTGAGCAATGGGCGCTCCTCGTGAGAGCGATCAGCAAGAGGCAGACTCTGGTCC
>CAZQUC010000021.1:0-12165 GCA_964596095.1 uncultured Enterobacteriaceae bacterium | reverse complement strand
CCCGTCCCTCACACCAACCGCGCGGCGAGGAGTTCGCGCTGATAGACGAGTTCCTTGGGAAGCTGGTCGTAGAGTTTGAGAAAGAGTTCGCCTTGGGACAGAAGCTCGTGCTTCCATTCGTCGGGCACGAAGGCCATGGCTCGGTCGAAGTCTTCTTCGCTGAAGCCGTCCAGGCCTTCGATGTTGAACTCCTCGAAACGTGGGATCCAGCCGAGGCGGGTTTCGTGGCCGGCGACGCGGCCTTGGCAGCGGCGGACGATCCACTCCAGCACGCGCATGTTTTCGGAGAAGCCGGGCCAGAGGAATTTCCCTTCGGTGGATTTGCGGAACCAATTGACGTGGAAGAAGCGCGGCAGGTGCTTGATCTTGCTGCGCATCTCCAGCCAGTGGTGGAAATAATCGCCCATGTGGTAGCCGGTGAAGGGCAGCATGGCCATGGGATCGCGCCGCACGACGCCGACCGCTCCCGCCGCCGCGGCGGTGGTTTCACTGCCCATGGTCGCGCCGACATACACGCCGTGCGCCCAATTGAAGGCTTGGTAAACCAACGGCATGGTGCTGGGCCGGCGGCCGCCGAAGATGATGGCGCTGATGGGCACGCCTTCGGGGTTCTGCCACTCAGGGTCGATGGTCGGGCATTGCGCCGCCGGGGCGGTGAAGCGGGAATTCGGATGCGAGGAGAGCCGGCCGCACCCGGGCGTCCAGTCCTGCCCGAGCCAGTCGATGAGGTGCGCGGGTGGCTCGGGGGTCATGCCTTCCCACCAGACGTCGCCGTCGTCGGTGAGCGCGACATTGGTGAAGATGGTGTTCTCCGCCAGCGCGTGCATGGCATTGGGATTGGACTGCCATGACGTGCCGGGCGCGACGCCGAAGAAGCCGGTCTCGGGATTGATGGCGCGCAAGCGGCCGTCGGGGCCGGGCCACAGCCACGCGATGTCATCGCCGACGAGCGTCGTTTTCCATCCGGCTTGTTGGTAACTCTCCGGCGGCACGAGCATGGCGAGGTTGGTCTTGCCACACGCGCTGGGGAAGGCGCCGGTGAGATACGTCTTGCTGCCGTCGGGCGCATGCACGCCGAGGATGAGCATGTGCTCGGCCATCCAGCCTTCGTCGCGCGCCATGGTGGAGGCGAGGCGCAGGGCGAGGCATTTTTTCCCCAACAGGGCGTTGCCGCCGTAGCCGCTGCCGTAGCTCCAGATCGCGCGCTCTTCGGGGAAATGGACGATGTATTTATCCTCCGCGCACGGCCACGGCACGTCGGCCTCGCCGGGCGCGAGCGGTCGGCCGACGCTGTGCAAGGCGGGAACAAACGCGCCGTCCGCGCCGAGCTTCGCCAGCACCTTCGCCCCCATGTGCGCCATGATGCGCATGTTGACGGCGACGTAGGGCGAGTCGGTCACTTGCACGCCGACCTGCGCCAGCGGTGACTCCAGCGGCCCCATGCAAAAAGGCACGACATAGAGCGTGCGGCCGCGCATGGCGCCGCGGAATTTCTCCGTCAGTGTCGCCTTCATCTCGGCGGGCGCCTGCCAATTGTTGGTCGGTCCGGCGTCAGCCTGGCGGCGGGAGCAGATGAAGGTGCGCTCTTCGACGCGGGCCACATCGGAGGGCGTGGAGCGGGCGAGGAAAGAGTTGGGGCGTTTCTCGGGATTGAGTCGGATGAAGGTGCCGCGCGCCACCAGCAGATCGCACAACGCCGTGTTCTCCGCGTCGGAGCCGTCGCACCAATGCACGGCCTCGGGCTGGCACAATGTGGTGACTTCTTCGACCCACGCCAAGAGGCCGGGATGAGTGGAGAGGGTAGGAGTAGTGGGAATCTCGCTCATATCCCCCATCCTAACCCGCGGGCGCGCGTTGCCGCGCGTTTTTTCCGATTTTCTTGTCGCAGCGTGGGGGACAGAATGGCCCGGTGGCGGGCCAAGGTGGCCGGGTTGGGGCGAAATGGACGAGATGGACTTGGATGGGCGAGATGGACTGCTGGAAAGGAGAAGGAAGGGTTGCCCTTTTGCGTTTGGCACGGAAAATGTAGGCACTGCCTGATAGATTCGCGACGCCTTCCTGATCAACTCATGTTTCCCGTCTTTCTCCAGATCGACCAACTGGCCCGCACCGACGCCGGTGGGGACGGCCTCGCGCAAGTGATCAGCGCGGTGGCAACGAGCGTGCCGGCCACCGACGCGCTGCCGCTGACGCTGCCCGTGCTGCCGATCCGCAATGCCGTGCTCTTTCCCGGCGCCGTGGTGCCGCTCACCATCGGCCGCGCCTCCTCGCGCAAACTGCTCGAAGCCTTGCCGAACGAAAACGGCTGGGTCGCCGTCTTCACGCAAAAGAGCGTCGATGACCGCGAGCCGGCCGCCGCCGATCTCTACGCCACCGGCGTGGCCGCGCAGGTGCTGCGCGTGGTCAAGCAATCCGACGACGCCCTGGTCGCCATCGTCTCCGCCCGCGAGCGCGTGCGCATCCGGGAGACGACTTCGACCGACCCGTTCCTGACCGTCAACGTCGAGTATCTGCAAACGAAGACGCCGGCCACCAAGGCCGCCACCTCCCGCACCGCCTGGGAAGCGGCTGTGTCGTCGTTGCGCGATTCGGCGCTCAAGCTGCTCGACCTGAAAACCGAGATCCCCGAGCAGATCGCCGCCTTCATCCGCGATTTGAACGATGGCGCGAAGCTGGCCGACTTCATCGCCGGCGGGCTCGACATCGAAACCGCCGACAAACAGGCCGCGCTCGACGAACTCGATGCCGCCAAGCGCGTCCGCCTCGTGCAGCGGCTCGTCGGCCGGCAGATCCAGGTCGCGACCATCCAGGATAAAATCCAGAAGAACGTCCAGTCGCAATTCACCGACGCGCAGCGCAAGGCCTATCTGCACGAGCAGATGCGCGTCATCCAGAAGGAACTCGGCCACGACGAGGACGGCCCGCAGAGCCCGGCGGAGGAATGGCGCGAGAAACTCGCCGCCGCCGCCCCGCCGCAGGTCGTGCTCGACCACGCCGAGCGCGAATTGCGTCGGCTCGAATTCGTGCCCGAAGGCAGCCCCGAGTTCGGCGTCATTTCCACTTATCTGGAAACGCTCGCCTCGCTGCCGTGGAATGTCTCGACCGAGGATAACCTCGATCTCCAGCGCGCGCGCCGCATTCTCGACCGCGACCATCACGGCCTGGAGAAAGTGAAGCGCCGCCTGCTCGAGCACCTCGCCGTGCGCAAGCTCAACCCGCAGGGCCACAGCCCGGTGTTGTGCCTCGTCGGCCCGCCCGGCGTGGGCAAGACCAGCCTCGGCCAGTCCATCGCCGACGCCATGGGCCGCGCCTTCGTGCGCGTCAGCCTCGGCGGCGTGCGCGACGAGGCGGACATCCGCGGCCACCGCCGCACCTACATCGGCGCCATGGCCGGCCGCCTCATGGAGGAAATCCGCCGCGCCGGCACCAACAACCCGGTCGTCATGCTCGACGAGCTGGACAAGCTCGGCTCCGACTTCCGCGGCGATCCCTCCAGCGCCTTGCTCGAAGTGCTCGACCCGAAGCAAAACCACGCCTTCACCGACCACTATCTCGACGTGCCCTTCGACCTCTCGCAGGTGCTCTTCCTCGGCACCGCGAACACGCTCGATCCCATCCCCGCGCCCTTGCGCGACCGGTTGGAAATCGTCGAACTCACCAGCTACACCGACCGCGAGAAACTCAAAATCGCCAAACGCTACCTGGTGAAGCGCCAGTTGAAGGACCACGGTCTTTCCTCCGCCCATTGCCGGTTCACTCCCGAGGGGTTGGCACACGTCATCGAGCATTACACCCGCGAAGCCGGCGTGCGCGAACTCGAGCGCCAGATCGCCGCGCTCTGCCGCGCCGTGGCCACGCGCTTCGCCGCCGATGACACCGCCGAGCCGGTCACCATCACGCCTGCCTTCGTCGAGGAACAACTCGGCCCGCCGAAATTCCTCCACGACGAGCGGCTCGACATCGCACGCGCCGGCATCGCCACCGGCCTGGCGTGGACCTCGGTGGGCGGGGAAATCCTCCACATCGAAGCCCTGCGCTTCCCCGGCAAAGGCCAGGTGCAGCTCACCGGCCAGCTCGGCGACGTGATGAAAGAATCCGTCCAGGCCGCGTGGAGCCTGCTACGCAGCCGCGGGGCCTCTCTCGGCATCGAGGCCAACGCCTTCACCGAGCATGACGTGCACGTCCACGTGCCCGCGGGCGCCACGCCCAAGGACGGCCCCAGCGCCGGCGTCGCCATGTTCACCGCGCTGGCCAGCCTCTTCAGCCACCGCGCCGTCCGCGCCGATGTCGCCATGACCGGCGAGATCAGCCTGCGCGGCGCCGTGCTACCCATCGGCGGGCTCAAGGAAAAACTCCTCGCCGCCGCCCGCGCCGGCGTGAAGACCGTGCTCATTCCGCATGAGAACGAAAAAGACCTCGTCGAGCTGCCCGCCGAAGCCAAGAGGCGGCTCACCATCATCCCCGTCCGCACCGTGGAAGACGTGCTGCCGCATGTCTTCGTCAAGTGACCGAAGGCACGCGATGACAGGAGCCTGCACCCACGGCGCGACCGGTGCGACGTATGCCATGGGTGGATGAGCGGGGAAGCCGCTCAGCCGCCAAGGTTTGAAATCAAAAAGGATGCGACAGCGGCGCCTCCGCTTTCTTCAGACGTCCACGTTGCGCTCCCGGGCGGCCTCCTGCCGCCGGCGCATTTCCGCGAAGAGCGCCTCGTGGCCTTGCAGGATACGGGTGCGAACGGCGGGGTCTGGGGTGAGGTCGCCGTTGCCCTTTTCAAACGAGCCGCCGAGGAGGATGCCGTCGGCGCGGGGGAACATGTAGAGCATGTCGCCGATCAGGTTGTAATCCACCGCCGGCTGCGGCAGCAGGAAGCTGAGCTGGCCTTTGACGGGCATCAATTCATCGTCGCCGAAGAGCGCCTTGGCCCCCAGGCCGGTGCAGTTGAAAATGAGGTCGTGGGGCAGTTGAAGCACGTCGCCGGACTGCGCGAACCGGCGGATGTCGATCTTCGCCCCGGCCGCTTGCACCTCGTTCACCAAGGTTGCCAGATACACGGCCGGCTCGATGAGCATGGTGTGAAAGCGACGCACGAAGCGGCTGGGAAAGACATGCTCGCCCGGCCCGAAATCGCGGAAGCCGATCTGCAATTCATGCAACACCCCACCGGGTCCGCTGAGCCAGCCGTTGGCGGGTTCGTCTTCGCTCAGGTAATAATTCGGCAACCAGCGGATACCCCAGCGCGGGCCGACGAGATCCTGGAAATACCGGAAAGAAAACCGCGCGGCTTCCACGAATTGCGCGGCGAAGGCCTCGCTGCGGTGGCGGTTCTCGAAGACGGAAACCGGCCACCACTGGGCGCCGGCGATATTGGAGGTGGTGTCGGGCGGCAGCGCCTCGGTATAGAGGCTGACGGTGGCGCCGTGCCGTTGCAGGAGCCGCGCCGTGCTCAAGCCCATCACCCCGCCGCCGACAACCGCGCAGGACCGGCCCGCCACCGTGCCCGCCAGTTGCAGGGCGAGATGCGCGCTGCCCCAGGACAGCGTCATGCCCCCGCCGCCGTGGCCGTAATTATGCACCACCGTCTTGCCGCCGAACTCGTCCTTTCTGACCACGAAGCCCGACGGCCGGTAGGGCCGCAGCCCGGTCACCGTGCGGATTTCCAGCGTCGGGTCCACCGTGACCGGAGCAAGCGTCTGGCCTTCCAGAACAGGCTCGGGCGCGGACGACGCGGCCGGCTCCTCCTCGCGGCGCGGCCGGCACCCCGGAAGCGCCGCCAGCCCTCCCAAGGCCAGCGACAGCGCATGACGACGATTGAGCAAAGGCGATGTTCTCACGGACGCCGATATCAAGACGCGAACTGGTCTCCGGAGCAAACCGCAAATGCCGGAGATTTTTTTCGCCAACCGGTCACACTTCACGACACCGGATCGTCTTCACTGGCGCCATGACATCACCCATCTCCGAACCCGACACCATCGCCTCCTTCCGTGAAGCCGCCCGCGCCTTCGGGCAGCGCTACGACTACGACGTTTCCTACATGGAGGCGCTGCTCGATGCCTCGCCGGGCGCTTACGCGGCCTTCGCGGGCGGCATGGGCCTGAGCCAATACCGCCACGCCGCGCCACCCGAGTTGCTTTCCATCGCCAAGATCGCCGCCCTGCGCGTGGAGGACTGCGGGCCGTGCCTGGAGCTGGCGCTCAAACTGGGGCGCGAGGCGGGCGTGCCCGAGCCGATCCTGCTCGGCGCATTGCACGGCGGCCGGGGGCTCGGTGAGGAACACCGGCAGATCCATGATTACGCGCGCGCCGTGGCTGCCAACGAGCCGCTCGATCCGGCCACGATTCCCGCGTTGGAGGAACGCTGGGGCCGGGAAGTGCTCGCGGAGTTGGCGGTGGCCATCGCCGGCGTGCGGATCTATCCGACCATCAAACGCGCGCTCGGTTTCGCGAAAAGTTGCTCGCTGATGCCCGCGCTTGCTTGATCTTTCCCCGCCGCCATGACCGACGATCCCGAGGCCAAATCCCGCGTCTTCGCGGAGCACCGCGCCCGCTTGTTCGGCATGGCCTACCGCATGCTGGGCTCGGTGAGCGACGCCGAGGACATCGTGCAGGATACCTGGCTGCGCTGGGCGCGCGCCGACGGGCGGGAGATCCGCGCGCCCCGCGCCTGGCTCGTCACCGCGGCCAACCGCCTCTGTCTGGACCGGCTGAAATCGGCGCGCGTCCAACGCGAGCAATACTACGGCACGTGGCTGCCCGAGCCGCTGGTGGAGGCCGCCACCACGCCCGACGCGCGCGTGGACGAGAGCGTTTCCATCGCGCTCCTCCTCGTGCTCGAAAAACTCTCGCCGGTCGAGCGCGCGGGCTTTCTGCTGCACGACGTCTTCGGCCACACCTTCGCGGAGATCGCCGGCATCCTCGGCAAGCCGGAGCCCGCTTGCCGCAAGCTGGTCTCCCGCGCCCGTGCCCGCGTGCGCGCGGCCAAACCCAAATTCACCGCGACGCCGCGGGAGCACGAGCAACTCCTGCGCCGCTTCCTGGAGGCCTGCCGCGAAGGGGAAATGTCGCCGCTGCTGGAGCTGCTCGGCGCCTCGGCCGCGCTTTACTCCGACGGCGGCGGCAAGGCCACGGCCCTGCCGAAAGTGCTGGCCGACCGGGAAAAAATCGCCCGCTTTTTCATCAACGTCACCCGCCAAAACCTCGCCGGTCCGGACCCGGCGACCTATCGCTTCACCTCGTTCAACGGCGTGCCCGGCGTGCTTGTTTCCCAAGCAGGGCGACCGGTCACCGCGATCTGCCTGGAGATCGCGGACGGGAAAATCACCGCCATTTTCGCGCATCGGAATCCGGACAAACTCGCGCGCTTCCAGTGATCTCGCGCCCGTGTCCCGGAACGAACATTTGAAATCACGCACGGCGGTCGTTTGGTGAAGGCGGCGCGGTCTCCATCGTTCAGGCGACCTGCCAGCGTCGTTCGGCGCCTTCATCGCCAACTCATTATCTCACCATCTTATTCTCCCATTATCCTTTCTTCATGCAACGCGATTCCTTGCCTCTCGACCGGCGTCTCCGTCAGGAGATCCTCTTCGCGCGCGAGCGCGTGTATCGCTTCGGCGCGCCCACGCCGCTGGAGCGCTTGATCCTGCCGGGCGCGGCGCCGCAGCCGGAGATCTGGGTCAAGCGCGAGGATCTTTCGCCGGTGAAGTCCTACAAATGGCGCGGCGCGTGCAACCGCATGGCGGTGCTGACGCCCGAGGAAGCCGCGCGCGGGGTGGTCACCGCCTCGGCGGGCAACCACGCGCAGGGCGTCGCTCTCGCCGCCAAGGCGCTGGGAATTTCCTCGCGCGTTTATATGCCGCGCTCGACGCCGCAGGTGAAGCAGCTGGCCGTGCGGCAACTCGGCGGCGAACGCGTGGAGATCATTCTCTCCGGCGACAGCTACGATGAGGCGGTGGCTGCCGCACGGCGGGACGTCGCCGCGCGCGGCGCGGTTTACATTCATGCCTACGACGACCTCCACGTCATGGCCGGCCAGGGCACGCTCGCGGATGAGGTCGTGCTCTCCGGGCACGGGCCGTTCGATGTCGCGCTGCTGCAAGTGGGCGGCGGCGGCATGGCCGCGGCGGTGGCCTTGTGGTTGAAGACGTATTGGCCCTCCATCGAGGTGGTCGGGGTGGAAGGCGACGGCCAGGCCTCAATGCGCGCCGCGCTCGCCGCCGGTCGGCCCACGCCCTTGGAGAAGCTGGATATTTTTTGCGACGGCACCGCGGTGCGCCAGGCGGGCGAGCTGCCCTTCCTCATCTGCCGCGACACCTTCGCCCGCGTCGAGACGGTGACCAATGCCGAAGTCAGCCGCGCCATCCGCGTCCTCTGGGAAGCGCAGCGCTGCGTCTCCGAGCCCAGCGGCGCGTTGGGCCTCGCCGCCGTGCTCAAACACCGCGCCGCCCTCGCGGGGAAAAAAGTGCTGATCCTCATCTCCGGCGCGAACATCGACTTCCTCCAGCTCGGCCTCATCGCGCAATCCGAAGGCTCGGCCGGCAACGTCTCGCGCACCCTGCGCGTGCGCCTGCCCGAGCAGCCCGGCGCCATGCTCGGCCTGCTCGACGCCTGCTTCGAGGGCCTCGACATCGCCGATTTCCAATACGGCAAACGTCATCCGAACGAAGCCTGGCCGGTCTTCAGCATCGTCACCGACATGCCGGAGCAGCTCGACGCGCTCGCCGCCCGGCTCGACGCGCACGGCTACCGCTGGGAGGACGTGACCGGCGCCACTGATGTCGTCTTCCGCGCCATCCCGCTGCGCGCCGATCTGCTGGCCGAGCCCGCCTTCCTGCGGCTGGATTTCTACGAGCGCCCCGGCGCGTTGCACGACTTCCTCGCCAAGGTCATCCAAAACCGCGCCGCCATTTGTTATTTCAACTACCGCCAGTCCGGCGAGCGCATCGGCCGCGCTCTCATCGGCCTCGATTTCCCCACCGCCGCCGCGCGCGAGACCTTTCTCGCCGGCTTGCCCACCCACGGCGAAGGCTACCGCTCCTGCCAGCAAGTGGACGACGCCACCGCCCGCCGGCTGGCGGAATTGTGAGCCCTCTGACTCTCGGAGCTGCTTGGCCCAAGGGCGAATAACGACGCTTCGTTTTAGTGAAAGGGCAGACGGCGCCACAGGGCTTGCTCCGATGAAGCGACGGTGGCGGGAAACGAGTCGGAAACGTTGGACCCCTTCAACCACATGGGAGCAAATGGTTCCTCGTTCACGGCTCCGGGTCGGTCTCCAGCAGGGCGCGGACGGCGGCCACCGTCCCGGGCGTGGGAAACGCTTTCTCATCCTCCGGCGGAGCAAACATCGTCAGCCAGCGCTCGCGGCGGAACCACGTCATCTGCCGCTTCGCATAATGCCGTGTGGCCTGCTGGATGCGGGCCACCGCTTCCTCGCAGGACAATTCCCCGGCCAGGTGCGCGCGCACCTCGCGCAGGCCGAGGGTTTTTTCCACCGTCGCGGAAACCTCGCCGAGCCGCGCCACCTCCTCCACCACCTCGGCGGCAAACATGGTCTCCGTCCGCGCGTTGAGACGCGGATACAACGTCTCGCGCGGCCAGTGCAGGCATACGCCGCGCAAGCCCGCCGGATCGGGGCCGCTCCAAGCCGCGCGCAACGCCGAAGCCGGTTGCCCTGTGAGCAGGCACAACTCCAGCGCGCGTTCGACATAGCGCGGATTCGTCAGATTGATGGCCGCCGCGCCGGCGGGATCGAGGCGTTGGAGTTCGGCGACGTTTTCCTCCAGCGGTTTCGCGGCGAGCCGTTGGCGCAAGGCGGCATCTGTCGGCAAAGGAGACAGCCCATGAGTGAGGGCCTTCACATACAATCCGCTGCCGCCGACCACGAGCGCGTTTTTTCCGCGGGCAGCCAGTTGCGCCAGGACGTCGCGCGCCATCACCGCGTAGCGCGCCGCATCGCAGGTGTCGGTGGGTGCGAGCACGCCGTAGAGATGGTGCGGCGCTCGCGCGCGCTCCGCCGTCGTCGGCGCGGCGGTCAGAATTTCCAGGCCGCGGTAGAGTTGGAACGCGTCGCCGTTGACGATTTCCGCCTCCAATCCACCGGCGAGCGCGGCGGCGAGCGCGCTTTTGCCGGAGCCGGTCGGGCCGACGAGATAAAAGACTCCACTCACCGTTCACTCGTCGTAGAGACCGGGAAAGAGCCGCCGCTCGATCCCCGCGCACAAGGCGTGGATGAGCAGGTGGTGGGCTTCCTGGATGCGCGCGGTTTCCGGACCGGGCACGATGATTTCCACCTCGGCGAGGCCCCGGCACGCGCCGCCATCGCGTCCCAGCAACGCCAGCGTGCGCACGCCTTTGTGCCGGGCCGTCTCCAGCGCCCGCAGGACATTCCGCGACTGGCCGCTGGTGGTGAACCCGACCAACACATCGCCCGGCCGCCCCAGCCCCTCCACCTGCCGGGAAAACACGGCGTCGTAACCGTAGTCGTTGCCCGTCGCGGTGAGGAATGCGCCGTCCTGCGTGAGATTGAGCGCGGCCAACGACGGCCGGTCTTTGATGAACCGGCACAGCAGTTCGGTGGTGAAGTGCCCCGCGTCCGCCGCGCTGCCGCCGTTGCCGCAGGCGAAAACGGTGTGGCCGGCGCGCAGGGCGCCGGCGAGCAGATCGCACGCCGCCTCGAAGGTGGCGTCATGCGCGCGCAGGCTTTCCAAGGCCGCTTGGGAGGCTTCGATGTGTTCCGTGAGCAATGACATGTCCCCTCACCCTACGGCGGCCGCCGCGCCGGGCAAATGCCGCGCCGCGATCCGTCAGACGCGCAACAATTGCGCCAGCCAGTTGAGCAGCCCGATCAACATCACCACCAGCACCAGCGAAAACAGGATGTGACGGCGACGCTCGCGGGCGAGGACCTTTTGCTCCTGCTTGGTCAGCCGCCGGGAGTTGCCGCGGCCGGCCGCGCTCTCGTCCACGGGCGGCACCCAGTCACGCATCGCTTCGCGGCGCTTGCGCTCCAGATAAGGCGCGGCCGCCACCATTTCCTCCAACTCCGCGATGCGCTCGCGCATCCCGGCGATCTCGACCGACGCCGCGGGGACGTCGCGCGACATTTCGAGTTTGTGGACATATCGCGACCGCCCGTGGGGACGAGGTGCTTTGGCCATGTGAATCGGTTGGTTGATGGATGGATTCGAGATGGGTTGGCAAAAAAGCCTGCGGACTTTCCGGACTCAGAACACCAGCACGAGCACCAGCGCCAGCGCGCCTAGGATCAGCAACGGCAGGGTGAAGGCGAACCCACTGCGCAGCCAATAGCGGAAATCCTGGGACGGAGTCGTCGCCGCGGCCGGAGAGGTGGCGGCGGCCCCCGGCTGCGGCAACAGATCGCCCAACCGCATCAACGTGCGGTCATAGTCCAGCCGCGCGTCGTTGATGACCGCCAAGGCGTGATCCGCCTGCTCGCCGACCCCCGGCGCGGACCAGTCTTCGATCATGAGGCTGGAGACGACGCGGTGGTGGCGGGCCAAATCATCCCGCGCTTGCAGGAGATTTTCCAGCGCGCGCTGGGTTTCCGCGCCGGTGCGCTCCAGCGTGACCAGCGTCCGAGCCAGCTTTTCATGCACTTCCGCCCGGCCTTTGGAATACTCCCGCTCCTTGCGCGCGAGCTCCTTGAGATCCTCCTCCTGCCGCTCCGCCAGCAACGCCTGCTGGCGCAGGTGCAGCAATTCTTCCTGCGTCCGTTGCAGCCGCGTTTCAAAAGATTCCTCCGGCACGGCGCCCCCGTCGCCCGCCAGCCGCGTCACCGGTGGCGGCAGCACCTCGCCCTCGAATTCGATGCGGAATTCATCGCTGGGCAGGGCGGTGGCGTGACGGGACGTCGATCGGGAACGCGTGGAATAGGCGGACATGGTGGCGAGAAAATCTATTAACAGTTATTAATAATCCACATGTGCTAGAAATTCCACAAGATTTTGCCGCGGACGTGAAAAATGACGAAAAATCCGCGACTTTCCTCATGGGCGGCGAGCCATCGCCGGATCATCCTGCAAAAATCATCCGCCTGTCGTTTGACATCGGACGGGAAGCGATTACCCATTCCACCGCGCATTTTGCGCGCCTATCCGGCACCCATAGCTCAACGGATTAGAGCATCTGACTACGGATCAGAAGGTTT
>CAZQUC010000020.1:0-20807 GCA_964596095.1 uncultured Enterobacteriaceae bacterium | reverse complement strand
GGATCATGGACGCCACGGATTACAACGAGGGCTTGCGCGGCGGGCGCGTCCGCGTGCGCGCGCGCATTGAGACCGACCCGAAAAAGAAATACCTCCTCCGCCTCACGGAGATCCCTTTCGGCACCACCGCCGGCTCGTTGCAGGATTCCATCGTCGCCGCCAACGAGAAGGGGAAGATCAAGGTCCAGAAGGTCGAGGACCTCACCGCCGAGAACGTGGAGATCCTCGTCCATCTCGCGCCCGGCACCGATCCCGAGCAGATCGAGCAGGCGCTTTACGCCTTCACCGATTGCGAAATGTCGCTGGCGCCCAATGCCTGCGTCATCATGGATGACAAGCCGCACTTCATGTCGGTCCACGACATCCTGCGGCATTGCGCGGCGCAGACGAAGCAACTGCTCAAGCTCGAACTCGAAATCCGCCTTGGCGAGTTGGATGACAAATGGCACTTCAGCAGCTTGGAGAAAATCTTCATCGAAAAGCGCATCTACCGCGACATCGAGGAATGCACGACGTGGGAAGCCGTCCTCGCCGCCATTTGGAAGGGCCTCAAGCCTTACCTGAAAAACCTCCGCCGCGAGGTCACCGATGACGACGTCGCGCGGCTCACCGAGATCAAGATCAAGCGCATCTCTAAGTTCAACAGCTTCGAGGCCGACGAATACATCGTGGGGTTGGAAAAAGAAATGGAGGAGGTGAACCGCAACCTCGCGCAGCTCACCAAATACACCGTCCGCTGGTTCAACGACCTCAAGAAGAAATACGGCGTGGGCCGGGAGCGGAAGACCGAGATCAGCTCCTTCGCGCGGGTCGATACCAAGCAGGCTGCGGTGGCGACGGAGAATTTCATGGTGGACCGCGAGGGCGGGTTCGCCGGCTACGGCCTCAAGCGCGGCACCGAGATTCTCGACAAATGCTCGCGCCTCGACGAGTTCATCGTCTTCCGCAAGGACGGCACGTTCTCGGTCTTCAAAGTGGCGGACAAAACCTTCATCGGTCCCGATCCATTGCACATCGCCCTGTTCCGCCGCGGAGAGGAAAGCAAGGTCTATCACCTCATCTACCGCGACGGCCACGGCGGACGCATCTTCGCCAAACGCTTCACCATCGAAGGCGTCACGCGTGAGAAGGTCTATGACCTGACCAAGGGCACCAAGAACAGCCGGTCCATCCACCTTTACGTCCACGAGTCCAAAGAGAAGGCCGACCAGGCCGTGGCCGTGGTGCATCTCAAGCCCGCGCCGCGCCTGCGTAAGCTCGAGGTCGAAATCAAATGGGGCGAACTGGACATCAAGAACCGCGGCGCCATCGGCATCACCGTCACCGACAGCACCGTGCTGCGCGTGGCGGGGAAATGAGGCGCGGCGGCGACCTGCCACCGATGGGGGGCTTAGGGATGCAGACTTGTCAGCGGGATCGGCTCCTGCTGGCAGGCGCAGCGAATGTCGGCGGCGAGCGCGGGATTGACGCGGCGGAAGGCGGCGAGCGCGGCGGCGGGGGAATTGCAGTCGGCGCTGAGGTGCCCCAGCCACACGCGCCGCAGCCGCGGCGAGGCGACGGCGGCGGCCAATTCCGCGGCTTGGTCGTTGCTGAGGTGGCCGTGGCGGCTGGCGATGCGCTGCTTGGTGGCCCACGGGCGTTTCAGGTCGGCGGCGAGCAGTTGCGGGCAGTAATTGGCCTCCACGAAGAGCGCGTCCAGATCGCGCAGCCGCGCCTCCACGGCGGTGGTGACATGGCCGAGATCGCTGACGAGCCCGAGGCGCAGGCCGGCGGCGGCGTGCTGGATGACGAAGCCCATCGGGTCCACGGCGTCGTGCGGGACGGAAAAGGTTTCCACGCGCCAGCCGGTCCAGTCGAAGACGGCGCCGGTTTCCACCAGCCGCCAAGCCACGGCCGCGCGTAACTGGCGGCGGAGGATCTCGCTGGTGTGCGGGTTGGCGAAGACCGGCACGCCGGCGAGCGCGCCGCGCAGGAGCACGTCCAGCCCGCGCGTGTGGTCGCCGTGCTCGTGGGTGAGCAGCACGCCCCGCACCCGCGCCGGCGCCACGCCGATCTGCCCGAGCCGCAGGAGCAGCTGCTTCGCCGACAACCCGGCATCGATCAAGAGCGCGCCGTCCGGCCCGTCCACCACTGCGGCATTGCCGCCGCTGCCACTGCCCAAAATGGAAAAACGCATCATCGCCGAGGGCATTGTAGCCATCGCGTTGGCGACGCAAGCGAACGTGGCGGGGGCGTCCCGCCCACCGCGGGCACGATGATCCATCGGAAGCCACGTGTTCCTTCAAAAGCAGCCCGGTGCGCGGTCCGCGTCATTGAAGGCGGCGGAGCTTTTCATGAGCCGCCGCCCGTTATGGAGCCGGGGCGCGCTCTCCGCGGTGGGCGGGACGCCCCCGCCACGAAGCCGAAACCGTGCAAAAAATCAGGTTGATTTTTACGATTTATCTTGCCGACGCATGCCATGATTGGCCAGAATGCTGCTTCGCTTTTTCCCCGCGCCGCCCATTCACCGCCATGAAATATTCATTAATAAGCCTCATCTTGGTCTTGTTCTGTGGTTCCGGAACTCCCGTCGTCGCCCAAGTCACCCTGCCGGTGGAGGCCGCCAGCCCGCCGGGATCGGCGAGCCAGCCGGGGCTATGGGCGAGGGTCGTGCAAGCGCCGGAGGAGACGCCGCTGGATAACAATTTCCTCCGCGCCCTGCGGCAGTTGAACGGGACGTTGGTGAGCGCGGAGGGAGGCACGGTGGAGAATATCGCGGCCGCCGGGCCGCTCGCGGAGGGGTTCTATGAGGTGGAGGTGGTCGATTTCACGACGGAACCGTTCATCACTTTCGGGCAATTCTTCGAGCACGACCAGATCTGGCCGGGGCTGGAGGAAGGCGGACCGGCGGGGTTGTTTGCCGTCGAGCTCGTCACTTATCTGAATTTGCCTGCGGGGACGATCAAGATGGGGATTTCGGCTGGCTTCGCCCGCACGGATGAGATCGATGACGACGGGTGGCGCCTGTTCTGTGGGCCGCAGGCGCGGAGTTTTTTCGCGCCGCTGGTGGCGGAATACGCGCGCACGGCGCTGCCGTTTCCCAATGAGACGGAACTGAATACGGGCAATGCCAACGAGTTCACGATCACCGTGCCGCAGGCGGGAGTGTATCCGTTCCGGCTGGTGTATTGGCAGCAGACGCGCAAGTCGCTGCTGGAGTGGTATGTGGTGCTCAATCCCGACACGGCGTCCGAGGAGCGGTTGCTGCTCAATGCGGATTCCGAGACCGCGTTCGCGCACCAGACGATCACGGGCGCGCCGTTGGCGGTGGGGCCGTATGTCGCGGAGGTCAGTCCGTTGCCGGGGGGAGCGGGTGTGCCGGCCGCGCAACCGGTGGAGATTCTGCTCGCGGATGGGACGACAACGGTCGATCCGGCGTCGGTCAAGCTGACGTTGAACGGCGCGGCGGTCACGCCGCAGGAGATCACCCGCACGGGGTCGAAGGTGTATGTGAGTTTCACGCCCAACGCGGCGCGGACCGAGTCGCAGAACGCGCTGACATTGGAGTTCAAGGACACCGCGGGCCTGACGATCAACCACGCGTGGAGCTTCACCAGCACGGTGAGCGGTGCGACCACGGCGGCGGTGACGGGGCAGTGGGACTTCGACCGCGGCGATCTCTCGGCGACGGTGGGCGCGCCGCTGGCGTATTTGACCGGCACGGCGCGGGCAGGCACGCAATTCGGCACGACGCGCGATTTCGACCTCCCGGACATCAACGGCCGGCCCGCGCTCGTCATGGCGGTGCCGGGCGAACTCAGCCGCGACATCGGCTATATCATGACCCACGGCATCGCGCCCAACGGCGGCGGCACCTTGGTCAATCAATACACCATTATTTATGATGTGTTCGTCGCCACCGAGGGAGCTAACGCGGCCTCGCTCCTGCAAATCGACTCGCTCGACAACACCAACGACGGCGACCTTTTCTGGCAGGGCGGCAACTTCGGCCAAGGTGAAAACGGTTATCTTGGCACGGGGCAATTCACCGCGGGCGCATGGCATCGGGTCGCCGCCGCTTACGACCTCGCGGCCGATCCTCCGGTGGTGGTGAAATACGTGGACGGCATCAAGCAGGACGATTGGACCTTCGGGCAAAGTCTCGACCACCCGCGGCGCGCGCTGCGGCCGACGGCGATCCTGTTCGCCGACGGCGATCCGGACGAGCGCCGTGCCATGTTCGTCAACAGCATCCAGATTCGCGCCGGAAAACTGAGCGACGCGGAGATGGTGTTGCTCGGCGGGCCGGAAGCGACGGGAATTCCGGCGGTGATTCCCACGGCGAACGTGGCGGGCCAATGGGACTTCGACCGCGGTGATTTGTCACCCACCATCGGCGCAGCGCTGGCATATTTCGGTGGCAATGGCGGCCTCGCGCAAACCGACACGCAATTCGGCACGCCGGAGGAGTTCGGCATCGACGACTTACCCGATGCTACCGAGGAAGTCCCCTCACGCGTGATGGCGGTGCCAGGCGAACTCAGCCGCGACATCGGCTATGTCATGACCCACGGCATCGCGCCCAACGGCAGCGGCACGTTGGTCAATCAATACACCATTATTTATGATGTGTTCGTCGCCACCGAGGGAGCTAACGCGGCCTCGCTCCTGCAAATCGACTCGCTCGACAACACCAACGACGGCGACCTTTTCTGGCAGGGCGGCAACTTCGGCCAAGGTGAAAACGGTTATCTTGGCACGGGGCAATTCACCGCGGGCGCATGGCATCGGGTCGCCGCCGCTTACGACCTCGCGGCCGATCCTCCGGTGGTGGTGAAATACGTGGACGGCATCAAGCAGGACGATTGGACCTTCGGGCAAAGTCTCGACCACCCGCGGCGCGCGCTGCGGCCGACGGCGATCCTGTTCGCCGACGGCGATCCGGACGAGCGCCGTGCCATGTTCGTCAACAGCATTCAAATCCGTCCCGGCCGCCTTTCGGACGCACAGTTGGCCTTGCTGGGTGGTCCCTCCACGGCCGGTATCCCGGTGGCCTTGCCGGCCAGCAGTATCACCGGCCAGTGGGATTTCAACCGCGGCGATTTGTCGGCCACCATCGGCACGCCGCTGACGTATTTCGACGGCGCCGCAGGCGTGACGGCGATCGGCACGACCTTTGGCACGACCACCGATCTCGGCGTGCTCGATTTTGAAGAAGGAGACGCCCTCGTCATGGCCGTGCCGGGCGATGTGACGCGCGAGGTCGGGTATCTCATGACGCACCGCATCGCGCCCAATGGCGGCGGCACCTTGGTCAACCAATACACCGTCATTTTTGACGTGATGGTGGATACTTCCGGACGGAACGCGGCGGCCATGCTGCAAATCGACTCGACCGCTAATACCAACGACGGCGATCTCTTCTGGCAGGGCGGCAACTTCGGGCAAGGCGAAAATGGCTACATCGGCACCGGCCAATTCACCCCCGGCGAATGGCACCGCGTCGCCGCTGCCTACGACTTGGCGGCCAACCCGCCGGTGGTGGTGAAATACGTGGACGGCGTGTTCCAGGATAACTGGACGACCGGACAAAGTCTCGACCACCCGCGCCGCGCGTTGTTGCCGACGGCGATCCTCTTCGCCGATGGCGACGAGGACGAGCGCCGCGCCTGGTGGGTCAACAGCATTCAAATCCACGACCGTGCGCTCAGCCCGGCCGTGCTGGAGGCGCTCGGCGGGCCGCAGGCCGAGGGTTTGCCCCTGGCGCTGCCGGAGGTGGAGGTGACCGAGCCGACGCTCCATTTTGGCCGCGGGGCCACCGGCTTCCTCCTGCTCTGGCGCGCGGACGTGACGGGCTGGGTGCTGGAGCGCTCGACCAATCTCGGCACGTGGGGGCCCGTTCAAGGCGTCACCGACAACTATGCGTTGATCACCGAGCCGGGGCCGGCCTTTTTCCGGCTGCGGCTGGTGGAATAGGTGATTTTGGAGTGCGGATGGCTTGCCTCCGCTCTGTTTCAGAACCGGCTCGCCGGCTCGCCCTTGGCGGCGAAGCCGCCATCCTTTCGTGAGGACGCTCTCCTCTCGTCGCCTCGCTCTCCCCGCCGCGAGGGGCAAGCCCCTCTCCCCCAGAGCGGAGGCAAGCCATCCGCACTCCAGAGCATACCCGCCTCGTTCGATGCCCGAGGCGGGGCTAGGGTTGCGGCGGCGGGGGCGGCGCGGGAAGAATATCGCTTTATGGAGGCACGCCGTTTCCGCTGGATCGTTCTATGGCTGGGCAGCCTGCCGGGTGTGGCGCTGGCCGCGGAGGCGGGTGGGCCGGCGGCGCAGGCGTTGTGGCGCGACAAGGTGCAGGCGATCATGGACACGCATTGCGTGAAATGTCACGGTCCCATCGAGCAGAAAAGCGGCTTGGAACTGGACACCGTGGAGGCGGTGCTGCGCGGCGGTGATGACGGCGCAGCGGTGACGCCGGGTGATCCCGAGCACAGTCCGCTCTACACGTATCTCGCGGCGGAAAGTGATCCGCACATGCCGCCGAAAAAGCAACTCGGCGAGGAAGACCGGGCGGCGATTCGCGAATGGATCGTCGCGCTGGCCCAGCCGGCTGAAGCCGGCGCGGCCGCGCTCGTGGCCACGGATGACTCCGTGCCGGCCGATCCGGTCGCGGCCATCGACCATTTTCTGACCCGCGGCTGGAGGGAACGCGGCATCACGCCCGCGCGGCCGGCCGACGAGCGGACATGGCTGCGCCGGGTGTTTCTCGATCTCGCCGGACGGATTCCGACGGCGGAGGAAACGCAGGCGTTTCTCTTTTCCGCCTCGCCCCGCAAGCGCGAGGAGTTGGTGGACGCGCTGCTGGCCGACACCGCCTATGCGCGGCGGATGCGCGAGTTATGGGATGTGTGGCTCATGAAACGCGCCGAGGGCGGTCGTGCCAAACGCCGCGAAGAAAACGGCTGGTGGACGTATTTGGAGCGGGCCTTTCAGCAGGACCGGCCGTGGAATGAGGTCGTGCGCGGCTTCATCGAAGCCCGACCCGCGACGGACGAGGAGAAGGGCGCGCAGTGGTTCGTCTATGAACGGCGGAATCAGCACCAGCAAATCGCCGAAGCGCTCGCGCCGGTCATCTACGGCGCCACCATCGATTGCGCGCAATGCCACGACCACGCGCTGGCCCGCGAAATCAAGCAAGCCCACTACTGGGGTTTGGTCGCGGCCTTCAACCGCAGCAAGAACACCGAAGGCGGCGCGCCCGCGGTGGAGGAATCGGCGGTGGGCGGATTCATCAATTTCACCAACCTGCACAAGGAATCGCAGCCGGCGGTCATCACGCTCTTGAATGGGAAGACCATCGATGAAGCGTGGCCGGCGGAGGGGGAAAAGCAGGAGGATGCGCCGGAGGGGTATGCCGAAACATCGGGCGGGCCGAAGGTGCCGAAATTCTCGCGCCGCGCCGCGCTGGCCGAAGCGGCGACGACAGACAATCCGCTGCTGGCCCGCGCTTTTGTGAACCGCATGTGGGCCGCCTTGCTGGGCCGCGGGTTGGTGCATCCGGTCGATGAGATGACCAGCCGCAACCAGCCCAGCCATCCGGAATTGCTCGACTGGCTGGCGCACGATTTCGCGGCCCACGGATATCAACCCAAACGGCTGGTGCGGGCGTTGGTGCTGAATCGTGCCTATGCGCTCGCGCCGTGGCACGGCGAGGGAGCGGCCCCGCCACCAGCAGCCTTCGCGGCGGCGCAGGAGCGTCCGCTGACCGCCGAGCAACTCGCGCGGTCGATGCAGGTGGCGGCCGGTGTGGAGGAGGAGGAGAACCGTCTCCGTCGCGAATTGATCACCGCGTTGCCCGACGTGTTGCCGCGCGATTACAATGCGACCTTCCAGCAGGCGCGGTATCTCGACACCGCGCCGGAGATCGCGGCGTTGCTGAAAGCGGAGGCGCCCACGATGGCCCGATTGCTGGGGTTGCCGGACGCGGCAAGCCGGACGCGTGAGGCGTTTTTGAGCGTCTTCGGACGGCTGCCGGATGCGGAGGAAGCCGAGCAGACAAAGGCTTTTTTGGAAGGTGAGGTCGCTCATTCGCCCGAGGTGGCGTTGCGCGAGTTGTTGTGGGCGATGATGACCAGTCCCGAATTTTTGATGATGCCATGAAACGATTTTTCGATGCGCGTAGCGGGGGCGCCCCGCCCACCGCTGGAGAAAGCGGGCCTTGCAACCGGCGGGAGGAGCTCTCAGCCGCGTTCCCTTCCATCCTCACGGGAGGAGCCGCGGTGACGGCGCCATTGGAAAAAGAACCCCGGCTCCGCGAAGAGTGTCGTGCCCGCGGTGGGCGGGACGCCGCCGCCCCGAGCGGCCACTGCACGCCCAACGAGCACACCTGGCATCGACGACTCTTTCTGAAAGGGCTGGCGGGGGGTGCCGCGGCGAGTGTGACGAGTTGGTCGGGGTTGTTTCAAAGCCCGCTCTTCGCGCAGGAAGTGAAGCGCGCGCAGAAGAGGTGCATCCTGCTCTGGCTTTGCGGCGCGCCGAGCCAGTTCGAGACGTGGGATCCCAAGCCAGGACGCCCCTCGGGCGGTCCGTTCGGCGCCATCCCCACCGTGCTGCCGGGGGTGAAGTTCTCCTCGCTCATGCCGCGGATGGCCGGGATGGCGGACCAATTGTGCGTCGTGCGGAGTATGAAAACCGCGCAGCCCGAGCATTTCCAGGCCATCTCGCTGCTCCAACGCGGCAATCCCGACCGCGCGGGCTTCGTCCGGCCCACGCTCGGCAGCGCGATCTCGCATTCGCTCGGGCAACTCGGCTCCAAGGTGCCGAACTTCATTTTGCTCGATCCCATCCCCGGCGGGAACGAATTCCAGAGTTTCAAGGCCGGCAACTGGCACGGCTGGGCGGGCGGCGAACATGCGCCGGTGCGGCTCGGCGGCGACTACACGCCGTTCGCTTCCGTCGCCGCGGCGGCTGCGGATGAACTCCCGGCTCACGACCGCGAGGCGCGCGACGAGATGCGGAAATTCTTCACCCGCAAATACGAGCGCGAGCGCGGCTCCACTGCGGCGCGCAGCCAGAATGCGGCCTTCGAGCGGCTGCGCGGCCTGACGGCGAACGCGGAATTGTTCGATGTGTCCAAGCTCCCCGCCCAGGACCGCGAGCGCTACGGCCCCGGCAGCTTCGCGCAGCATTCGCTGATGGCGCGGCACTTGGTCGAGCACGGCGCGCCCTTCGTGATGGTCGCCAATGGCATGAATTGGGACAATCATGTCTTCCAGCACGAGATCCATCAAATGCTGGTGCCGGAACTCGACCGTGTGTTGTTCCATTTGCTCAACGACTTGGAGGAGCGCGGCCTGCTCGACTCGACGCTGGTGGTGGCGATGGGGGAATTCGGCCGCACGCCATGGCTCAACGCCGCGCGCGGGCGCGACCATTACCCCAATGCCTGGAGCCTCATGATGGCGGGGTGCGGGCTGAAGCGTGGCGTGGTTGTCGGTGAGACCGATCCCGACGGCATCAACGTCATCACCCAGCCCTTCAACGAGCAGAATTTGTTCGCGACCATTTTCACAGCGCTCGGCCTCGATCCCTACGCGGAATACGACCTGCCGGGGATGCCCACGTTCCGCCGCGTGGAGGACCGCGCCGCGCCCATCAAGGAGATTCTGGCATGAAACTCGAACGCTTGCACGATCACCATCTGCCCACCGGCGTGCTCGGCTTCGCGGCCACGCCGGACGGCGCCACGCTTTACGCCGCCTGCATGGATGGCGCGGTGTATGAAGTCGCGGCCGCCAGCGGCGAGCGGCGCGTCTTCGAGGGCCGCCACGAATCATTCGCCAGCGGCTGCGCCCTGCTGCCGGACGGCCGCACGCTCCTCTCCGCCGGCTACGACGGCGCGCTGCTCTGGCATGACACGCGGACGCGGAAAACCTTCCGCCGCGTCAAGGCGCATGATTTCTGGTCGTGGCAATTGGCGCTCGCACCCGACGGCCGGCGCGCGGCCAGCGTGACCGGGCAATACCTGCCCGGCGGCTGGAAATACGAACCCGCCGCCAGTGCCGAGCCGACAGTCAAGGTCTTCGATACCCATACCGGCGATCTGCTCCGCGCCTACGATCTCGGCCCGCCCGTGCTCAGCGTCGCTTTCAGCCCGGATGGCCGGCACGTGGCCGCTGCCAACATGATGGGCGAAGTGCGCGTCTTCGATCTCGACGCGCCGCCCGACGCCGCGCCGGTCGCCGCGTGGCGGACGGAGGATTTCACGTCCTGGGGCGACATCAAGACCCATCACTACTGCGGAGGCATTTACAGCCTCGCCTTCAGCCCCGACGGCGCGACGCTGCTCGCCTGCGGCATGGGACCGATGACCGACCCCATGGCCGGCAACGGCAAGATGACGTGGCAACGCTGGGACTGGCGCGCCACGCCCCCGGCGAAGCGCGATCACATTCACGACGGCGAGCACGGCAGCGGCCTCATGGAAGCGCTCGCCTGGCATCCGCAGGGCACCAGTTTCATCATGGCCGGACGCCAGGCCCAGGGCACGTGGAATGCCGCCGTCTTCAACGCCACCGACGGCAAGCTCCTCCACTCCATCGATACCAAGAAGCGCATCACTCACGCCCGCTTCACCGCCGACGGCGCGCGGTTGTTCCTCGCCGGCGCGGCCAGCCAGGGCGGTCCCAACGACCAAGGGAAATGGCCCGACTACGGCCGCGTGCAGATCTGGCAGGTGGAGACTTGAGCCGTGGATCATTGGCATGAGAGTCATGCCAACACGCATCCCGAACGGATTCACAGAGACGACGCAAGGCACCTCGAATGCCTTCCGCAACAAGCTGCAATGGAGCCGCGCGACGGCTCGCGCGGAGAGCGGGGATTGCAACACGGATGTTGCGGGATTGACATTGCTTCAACGGAGCCACGCGGCGAACCGCGTGGAGAGCAGACAAACAACCGTCCGTGAGCTGGCGATTCGTCCGCTTCAACGGAGCCACGCGGTTCGCCGCGTGGCTCCGTTGAAGCGCGGCGCTGGTGGCAGCGGTGCAGTCCGGGCTTCAACGGAGCCACGCGGCGAACCGCGTGGAGAGGCGATTGCCGCTTGAAAGCGCCCATCGCCGCCCAATGGCTTCAACGGAGCCACGCGGCGAACCGCGTGGAGAGCCATGACGGAAACGATGATCGCCAACAGCGCCCAAGGGCTTCAACGGAGCCACGCGGCGAACCGCGTGGAGAGCGCGAATCGCGTTGAGCGTCCCGCCGAGGCGACCGAGCTTCAACGGAGCCACGCGGCGAACCGCGTGGAGAGCCGTGCCGCCGCCGGAAGTGTGGGAATACCTGCCGCCGGCTTCAACGGAGCCACGCGGCGAACCGCGTGGAGAGAGGTTGTGTTGCAAAGCCATGCTCGCCGCCACCTGTCGCTTCAACGGAGCCACGCGGCGAACCGCGTGGAGAGGTGACCATCACCGCCGACGACCTGCGCAATGGAGTGGCTTCAACGGAGCCACGCGGCGAACCGCGTGGAGAGGAGGCGATGCGTGTTCTGCTTTTTCTGCGGCTCCTCGCTTCAACGGAGCCACGCGGCGAACCGCGTGGAGAGACAGGGGCCGATGTTCCCGCGTCACGCATGGCATCTCGCTTCAACGGAGCCACGCGGCGAACCGCGTGGAGAGATTACCGCCACGTCTGCTTCGCCCTCTTCCGCGATTAGCTTCAACGGAGCCACGCGGCGAACCGCGTGGAGAGCCGGACAAGGGCAACACGGCCGTGTTCGGCGTGCTTGCTTCAACGGAGCCACGCGGCGAACCGCGTGGAGAGGCACGCTGGAAGTCGCCGGCCAGCCGTCCAACACAGGCTTCAACGGAGCCACGCGGCGAACCGCGTGGAGAGTATTTGATGTCTTGTCTATTTCCAGTTCCGGAACCAGCTTCAACGGAGCCACGCGGCGAACCGCGTGGAGAGCAGCGCCATCCCGCGCGGGTCGGCACACCGCGGCCGGCTTCAACGGAGCCACGCGGCGAACCGCGTGGAGAGGCTGCTTTTCCTCAACCCCAATGCGACATGGAGACCAATGCTTCAACGGAGCCACGCGGCGAACCGCGTGGAGAGGATCAAAATGTCCGGCCGTCTCATCTCAGTCAGCGAGCTTCAACGGAGCCACGCGGCGAACCGCGTGGAGAGGAAGCTCGTGGCCGCGCCTTGTTGGGGTGTAGAATAGCTTCAACGGAGCCACGCGGCGAACCGCGTGGAGAGAGGCGTGGGCGTTGAGGGCCAGCTCGTCCAGGTAGGCGCTTCAACGGAGCCACGCGGCGAACCGCGTGGAGAGTCTCTGGAGTAATGTCTTGTGCGTTTTGAATACATTCCGCTTCAACGGAGCCACGCGGCGAACCGCGTGGAGAGAGATCGGGTGGGTTAGTTGCGCGATGGCGCCGCCCTGGCTTCAACGGAGCCACGCGGCGAACCGCGTGGAGAGTTACGCGTCCGGGAAATTTCCGCAGGACAAAAAGTTGCTTCAACGGAGCCACGCGGCGAACCGCGTGGAGAGCCGCGTCGAACGCCATTTCCCGGCCGGTCTTGAGCTTGCTTCAACGGAGCCACGCGGCGAACCGCGTGGAGAGCCGCCGCCACTCCCGATTGTTGTGGAACGGACAATGCTTCAACGGAGCCACGCGGCGAACCGCGTGGAGAGGCGGATGTGGGCGATGACAAGGATGCCGTCCAGCATGCTTCAACGGAGCCACGCGGCGAACCGCGTGGAGAGATATGGACGATGTATCCATTGGGGATCAAACCCTTCTGCTTCAACGGAGCCACGCGGCGAACCGCGTGGAGAGTCAAGTCTGGCTTCACCCCGTTTTCAACGGAGGTCGCTTCAACGGAGCCACGCGGCGAACCGCGTGGAGAGAAAGTCTCATTTGAAAAAATTTAAATGAATTCCTTTGCTTCAACGGAGCCACGCGGCGAACCGCGTGGAGAGGCCGGCCCTCCCCGTGATCGAATACGGAATGGCCATGCTTCAACGGAGCCACGCGGCGAACCGCGTGGAGAGCCACCAGAGGAACGCGCCGGGCAGCAGGCCTCCAAGGCTTCAACGGAGCCACGCGGCGAACCGCGTGGAGAGTGGCCTGGAGACGGTCACGCGCGTTTACAACCCCGCGGCTTCAACGGAGCCACGCGGCGAACCGCGTGGAGAGCCAGCAGGACGGTGCGAAAAAAACGGAGTCCACCGTGCTTCAACGGAGCCACGCGGCGAACCGCGTGGAGAGACAATCACATCAAGATGATTCAGGCATTGCAACACGGCTTCAACGGAGCCACGCGGCGAACCGCGTGGAGAGGCAATTTTTTGTGGTCAAAGTGCATGTCAGAAATCGTGCTTCAACGGAGCCACGCGGCGAACCGCGTGGAGAGGGACGGCCTTGGCTTGCGCGTCGCGGTGATGAAGATGCTTCAACGGAGCCACGCGGCGAACCGCGTGGAGAGTCGATTACCACGGCGAAAAGCCGCAGGAATTTACCGGCTTCAACGGAGCCACGCGGCGAACCGCGTGGAGAGTCCACTGGATCACATTGGCCTCCTGCGCCGCCATCGTGCTTCAACGGAGCCACGCGGCGAACCGCGTGGAGAGTTGGCGATTTCCGCCATCTTTTCTTGGATGGCATCGGCTTCAACGGAGCCACGCGGCGAACCGCGTGGAGAGCCGCGCCGGCGGCCGTGGTGTGGATCACGCGCGATCCGCTTCAACGGAGCCACGCGGCGAACCGCGTGGAGAGGGCGGGATTCATCGAGTTCCAGGGCGCGGGCCTGGGAGCTTCAACGGAGCCACGCGGCGAACCGCGTGGAGAGCTGGCATCTTGCGCAAAAACGTGATGAAGATGCCCGAGCTTCAACGGAGCCACGCGGCGAACCGCGTGGAGAGTGGCGGCCGCCGTGCTCTTCGTGCTGTGGATCGGCGTGCTTCAACGGAGCCACGCGGCGAACCGCGTGGAGAGCGGACCAATCGATTTACGGATTTCGCGGCGCGCGCTACGGCTTCAACGGAGCCACGCGGCGAACCGCGTGGAGAGTCCAGACCGTCGCCAAGGCGGCCGTCGGTTCCGCTGCGCTTCAACGGAGCCACGCGGCGAACCGCGTGGAGAGCCAAGACGGTGAGCCGAAAAGTGCGCCTCAACGTCATGCTTCAACGGAGCCACGCGGCGAACCGCGTGGAGAGGGGGACGCCCGCGCCGCAAGGCACATTCGACCACAACGCTTCAACGGAGCCACGCGGCGAACCGCGTGGAGAGCCCGCTGATGCTCTCGTGCAGGCGGACGGCTATCGCGCTTCAACGGAGCCACGCGGCGAACCGCGTGGAGAGGGTGCCCCGTCCATCACGTTCACCAAGGCGACGGGCTTCAACGGAGCCACGCGGCGAACCGCGTGGAGAGCCCCTCGTGCAATTCCAGCGGCGCCGGATCACCGGCGCTTCAACGGAGCCACGCGGCGAACCGCGTGGAGAGACGTTCAACACCCACCATCGGGAATGGAGACGCCATCGGCTTCAACGGAGCCACGCGGCGAACCGCGTGGAGAGAATGCAGACGGCCGCGGAAAAGACCGGGGCCAGCCTCGCTTCAACGGAGCCACGCGGCGAACCGCGTGGAGAGTGGTCATCCGCATGCGTCAGGGCGAAGCCATCGGAGGCTTCAACGGAGCCACGCGGCGAACCGCGTGGAGAGCGTTCCCCGGCAGGCGCTGAAAAACTCTCATAGGCCGAGCTTCAACGGAGCCACGCGGCGAACCGCGTGGAGAGTGGCCGGTGACGTGCTGATTGGTGGCACCGCCGACGCTTCAACGGAGCCACGCGGCGAACCGCGTGGAGAGACAACCCGCCGCCCCGACGCCTGAACTGCCAGCGGCAGCTTCAACGGAGCCACGCGGCGAACCGCGTGGAGAGGCTTCCGGAAAGAGTCGATTGTGCAAGACCACGCGCTGGCTTCAACGGAGCCACGCGGCGAACCGCGTGGAGAGTGGCGGAATTTTTGGAAAAGAAAGTTGACGAGAAGCCGCTTCAACGGAGCCACGCGGCGAACCGCGTGGAGAGCTGGATGCGCATTTCCGCCGTCCCACCACATACCTTGGCTTCAACGGAGCCACGCGGCGAACCGCGTGGAGAGCACCACGTCGCGTGTGTCTTTGACCGAATCTACCAGCAGCTTCAACGGAGCCACGCGGCGAACCGCGTGGAGAGCCCATTGCGAGACGGGCAATGTCAGGCATCCTTCGGCTTCAACGGAGCCACGCGGCGAACCGCGTGGAGAGACGATTGCCAGTGTGACTAGCACAACAGTAGTTGTGCTTCAACGGAGCCACGCGGCGAACCGCGTGGAGAGCGTGCCTGCCACCATCTTGTTGTAAATCGCTGCGACCGCTTCAACGGAGCCACGCGGCGAACCGCGTGGAGAGTTTTTCCCGACTCGTGGTAGTCCTCCCACGCCACGCGCTTCAACGGAGCCACGCGGCGAACCGCGTGGAGAGGCCAAGGGATCATGGGCGCTCTGGCAACTGGGTCAAGGCTTCAACGGAGCCACGCGGCGAACCGCGTGGAGAGTTGAGGAAGGCGGCAGAATTAATCAAATCTAAACTTGCTTCAACGGAGCCACGCGGCGAACCGCGTGGAGAGAGAAATCCAAATTGGTGACAAAACCCAAAGCCAACCCGCTTCAACGGAGCCACGCGGCGAACCGCGTGGAGAGGTTGGTTTTTGGTTTTCAACATCTAAATTTACAGCGAGCTTCAACGGAGCCACGCGGCGAACCGCGTGGAGAGGAGCTCGAACAACCCGCCTTCCACCGGCTCATACACGCTTCAACGGAGCCACGCGGCGAACCGCGTGGAGAGGCAACAGACCGCCTGTCTTGAACTCGCCAAAGTGCTCGTGCTTCAACGGAGCCACGCGGCGAACCGCGTGGAGAGCGCCCTCCCCTCACTACAAACCAACGATCACTCAAATGCTTCAACGGAGCCACGCGGCGAACCGCGTGGAGAGATTTCCATAACTTTCGGTTGCTCCATCGGGAATCGGGCTTCAACGGAGCCACGCGGCGAACCGCGTGGAGAGCCCGCGTTGGTGTCATGCCAACGCACCACCAGCGTCGCTTCAACGGAGCCACGCGGCGAACCGCGTGGAGAGACGGAGGCCTTGTTTTTAAGCTCCCTGCCTCCCATCCGCTTCAACGGAGCCACGCGGCGAACCGCGTGGAGAGAACTTTACCTGTTGAACTTCCATCTCCCATATTTCCCGCTTCAACGGAGCCACGCGGCGAACCGCGTGGAGAGGACGGTGGAAGCGTTGCAAGGCAATGTGAAAACGCTGGCTTCAACGGAGCCACGCGGCGAACCGCGTGGAGAGAATGAACACCACAACACTACCCTACTGGATGAACGCGAGCTTCAACGGAGCCACGCGGCGAACCGCGTGGAGAGCTTCGTCCGCTTTTTTGCGCGGGTTTTTCTCGCCCGTGCTTCAACGGAGCCACGCGGCGAACCGCGTGGAGAGGGATGCCCCGCACTCCGTTAATTCAGAAATTTTCGCGGCTTCAACGGAGCCACGCGGCGAACCGCGTGGAGAGCTCCTCCAATTCTTCTTCAGTTACTGGCAACCACCACGCTTCAACGGAGCCACGCGGCGAACCGCGTGGAGAGTTCCGGAAAAGTTATCAATTGAATGCGACAAATTAAAGCTTCAACGGAGCCACGCGGCGAACCGCGTGGAGAGCCATCAAGAAATTCTTGAAGAAACCAGCGGAGAAGGGCTTCAACGGAGCCACGCGGCGAACCGCGTGGAGAGACGGCAGATCGACGCCGAAGCAGCTCAGGCCCGGATGGCTTCAACGGAGCCACGCGGCGAACCGCGTGGAGAGGAGAAGAAAAAAGTTGAATTTTCACTTGACAAGGATGCTTCAACGGAGCCACGCGGCGAACCGCGTGGAGAGGTCGCTGTCTTTTCTCAAATGGCCAAAGACCCAAATGGCTTCAACGGAGCCACGCGGCGAACCGCGTGGAGAGTTTCCGATAACTTGGAAAGGGGATGTCCGAAGTCATGCTTCAACGGAGCCACGCGGCGAACCGCGTGGAGAGCCAGAGTTCTATTCCTCTCTGAAACGCAATATTTTGCAGAAGTCAATGCGAGAGGTGGGCCTGGAAATGGTGGGGCATCCCGCATGGGTATGAATGACCAAATATAACCATCTGATATTCAATATGCGAGCGGTTCTCTGAAAATGTTCGTCATCAGGCCGCTCGCAGGGGGAAAGCACGTAAAAAATCTGGAGATGTGAAAGAACGAGGACCGCCGGGTTTCCGCCGGCGGCGGGAGGATCACGCCACGAAGCAGGGGAGGAGCAGTTTGGAGTAGGTCTGCCCGAGGGCGGTGACGGTGCGTTCGCCGCGCTGGGAAGCGGGGCCGAGATCGATGAAGAGGATCTGGTCCTCCGTCTGGTTCATGGCTTCGCGCAGCCGGGATTCCATGCGGATTTTTTCGCTCGCGGTGAGGTCGCACTCGAAAACGGAGTATTGCAGGTGGATGCCGAAATCCTTGCAGATGCGGAAGACGCGGCGCAGCCGCTTGTCGCTGCGGATGTCGTAGGTGACGATGTAGTTGATGCGCATGGTGTGGCGAAGAGCGTTCAGGCTTAGCGGGTCATGAAGGGAACATAGTCGCGGATTTCCCTGGTCAAAAACTTGGCGAGCAGGCGCACCTGGAGTTCGACGGCGCGGCGGTAGCTGACTTTGTAGCCAAACAACGGATGGGTGACGCCGTCGCTGAGACGGCGCTCCCAGGCGTGGAAGACGGTTTTCCGGCCGGGCTGGGTCAGGGCGGCGGAGCGCGGGCTGAGGATGAAATCTTTTTCGGTGAGCATGCCGTTGTTGATGAGGGTGATGACGGTGCTGTCGGCGAGAAGAGGGCGAAATTCCTCCATGAGATCAAGCGCGAGGGCCGGGCGTCCGTGCCGCGGCTGATGCATGAAGCCGACGTAGGGATCAAGGCCGACCGCGTAGCAGGCGAGCGTGCATTCCTTGGCGAGCAGGGAATAGGTTAATGAAAGCAGTGCATTGACCGGATCGCGCGGGGGGCGGCGGTTGCGGGCGCCGGGGTAGAAAGGAAAAAGGGCGCCCGCGCAGAAGTCCGGATCAGGGGCCGGGCGGTGGTCGGTCAGCTCTTCCGGCGGGACGCTGCCGCCGGACGTTTCCGCCTGGGAATCAACCGCCGCTTGATGGTTCGGAGTGGTGGCGGCGCGGGCTTTGAGCATGCCGCCGAAGGCGCTGAAATAAAGCCCGGCGGCATTGCCCTCGATGCCCAGCAGTTGGGGGAGACTGGCGGCCATGAGGGCGGCATGGGCGAAATATTTCATCCCGCGCAGGACATCGCGCGGCGCCTCCAGGTGATTGCGCATCAGCAGGGTGCGCTGGTTGACGATTTTTCCGTGAATCATCATCCGCGCGATGGCGAGCGACGCAGAGAGATCGGCGGCGATGCGGAACTGCTCGATGCGATTCAGCACGTTCTTCAACGTGTGCCCGCGGGTCAGACCGTAAAACCAGCCGCCGGTGGAGAAATAAGTCAGCGGGATTTCGGATTCGCAGAGCGACTGCACGACCCCCGTGCTGACCTGCACCGGGCCAAAGAGAGCCACGTGATGCAGGTCTTTGAGGAGGTATTCGCCGATGAGCTGGTCTTTTTCTTTGACGGTGACCGTTTCGCCTCGCTTCCCCACCCAGGTGCCGGCCGTGTTGAGATACAACGCGCGGGTTTCGGGATTCGGGGCGATGAGCCGTCGCATTTCGGGATCGGCTTTGACGCGGCGGATGCCGGGAGCCGGCATGCGCAACACGTATTCGATGAGCGGGGTGCGTTCCGGTGGCGGTGGCGGCGTTGCGCCGGGCGGCGTCAAGGCGAGTTCCAGTTGTGGCTCGCGGGGCGTGGCCGTGGTGGTCTCGTCCGCCAGCATCCGGGTTTCATCCGGCAGGCAGATGCTTACGAGCGAGCAGCGCGGGCATTTGGGCGAGTGCTCCAGCGGCGGCGGGATCGGCCCGCGCTGCGCCTCGCGCGCCTCCGCCACCATGCGCCGCGCCCAGTCTTCATCCTCTGCCGAGGGCTGGAACGTGACGCGTTGCCGGGTCTCGCGGTAGTAAACGATGCCGTTCTCGCTGGGGAAGCCGTTTTCCCGCAACAGCAGAATCTGCAGCATCAATTGCACACGGTCGGCATCCCAGAGTTCGCGGCTTTCGTCGCCCTCGCGCGGGCGGCCCTTTTTATATTCCACCGGCGTGTAGAGCATCGGCCCACCCGGTGCGGCCGCCTCTCCCTCTACCAGATCGAGCTTGGCGGTGACATTCAGCGTTGGGGAATACAGCGAAACGCTGCGCGCGTGGATGCTTTCCGGCGCTTCATTGACAGGCGGGTCCGCGGCAGGCTCCTTCGTCTCTCCCGCTCCGGTTTCAGCGCCAGCCGCCGGTTCACTGGACTGGTCTTTGGCCGGCTTCTTTTTCTTTTTCGCCGCCGCAGGCTCCAGCGTGCCGGGCTTGTCCGTATCCACGCGGCGGTGGGCGTCCGCGCCCTCCAGCGTGTCGGCATTATGCACGAAAAGACCCTCCACCGTTTCATAGTAAAACAGCCGCGGGCAATAAACATACTCGTTGACCATGCGGATGCCGAGCGGCTCACCCCCGTTCCCGGCCGAGGGCGCCGGCGCCGGAGGAGATACAACCGCCGGGGCGGAGCCTGTGGAAGCGGCCGCCGGCGGAGGCGGCGCGGCCGTCCCCGTAAGGTCCAATTCCAACTGGGCGGCACGCGCAGGCATATGGAAACGGCGGTGAAAAAGAAGAGCGCATTATGTCGAATGTATGCAGCATTGACAAGCCCTGTATTCATGTCGTCCTAACACAACGATCGGCTCATCCGTGTTGGCGCGTGCAGGCAGAATTGAATGGGGGAGGTTCATGGAAGAGGCGGAGGCCTCGTGATGGGGTGGGCTGCTTTCACGGGTCGCCGAACAAGCGCTCGAACAACGCTGCGGATTGCCGCTCGCCTTCTTCCGTCAGGAGCACGGATTTGTTTTTGCTTTTCGGATCGGAGATGAAACCCTTCTGATGCAACGTCAAAGCTCAGCTACCGCTGCCCGGTAAGCTGCACTCCGCTACAAGCTTTGGGTGGTGACGGCGCACTTCCTGCAAAGGAGCGAAGCGACAGCAGGAAGTATGACGGAACGGATAGCGTCGGAAAATCCATCTCAACTGAGATGGCGGGCAACGATTAGCTACAGCGCCTTGTTAGCCCTATTTTGTCTCTTACCAGCTTGATTACCTCTTGAACCGATGGGCCAATAATCTCGGGCGGATTCCGACTCTCGCAAAACTCCCTCCAAATATAAAGCGTCATCTCGGCTCCATCGAATGCCGCATCGCTTCCACTGTCGTAAACATCTGGCGTGTAAAACTGATGAAGAACTCGATAGCGTTCACCGCGGGCAAATGCCTGTGCAACCCAATCATAAATAGGAATGACATGAAAATGAATCGAGTGTCCAGCCATGTGACCATATCGGCCTATATAGAAATGGGGCGGAGCAAATAGGTCTATGAGAATCTGCTGCAACTTGGAGAGATGAATGCCCAGTTCGGTTAAGGCACTTTCTGGAAGGTCTGACAATCTATTGGTCTCAATACGAGACCCCACCATAAAATAACCAGGCAATAAAGAGTCAACCCTGTGATTGATAATCCAGTGATCGGTCTCATTGACAATAAGATGTTCGGATGGACGAAACGACGACATTATTCTGGGCTAACA
>CAZQUC010000019.1:18801-21048 GCA_964596095.1 uncultured Enterobacteriaceae bacterium | reverse complement strand
CCGTCCCGAACGCCGGGAGCACCAGATTCTTGACCACCGTGCCCACCTTCCAGGAGAGGGCGAGCCGCGCCAGATTCCGGCTGGCTCGGCCGGCCAGCCCATCGGAGAAGTGCGACCAGAAAGGCCGCCTCATCGGTGACTCCCCGTTCCTCATTCCGGCGCGCCGGGGTTTCGGGGCTGAGAAGGAAAATAAAGAGAGGCGTTTTTTGCGGAATGCTCTTGGAGATCAAGATTTTGCGAATCAAGGCTTTTTCACCCAAAGGGTTCATCGTAGGGCGATGGAAATTCCTTGAATTTTAATCCATTGCGGGATCTGCGGGATTCCCATTTTGCTTTTTAGCACCAGCCGGAAAGTCGAAAGAAAGTAAAAATCGCAACTTGATTGCGTTATTAAATGCAATAAAATTGCGTTTATAGAGCCTGTTGTGCTCTCACTTTCTTGAAACGATCGCCGATACCCTTTTTCCACCACCCTGCTCCGTCGTGCCCGCGTTTCCGGCCACCCGAGGCTGCTAAATTGTTGGAGCAACAAATGTATCTCTGGGGACGCGACGTGCGGCATCCGGCGGGCAACCTGTTGCTCGCCTATGGCTGTCAGGCTTTCAAAAGGCCTGGCCAGCGGCATCAGACTTCCCTCTATCTTCATGAACGGAACGGATTCCGGGTGCTGCTGCATAGCACCGGGGTGGCCGCATCGATGGTGGACACCGTGAGGCCAATGCGGGCGGAGGGGGCGTGGGTTGCCTATCTCCGCCCGCACCACCGCTTGTTCACGCTCCCGGTGGAAAGCGAGGTTCCGCTGCCCTGCGAATCCACCGGCCAGCCTCTCCCACCGCAGACCACCGCGCTCCGCCCCCTGGAAATGCCGGAGACTTTGCCGGCCTTGCTCGCCTGGGTCCGGGATTACGAGCACTGGTGCCGCCGTCACGTCACGGCGGCGGAGCGCCTCCATTCCTACCGCGAGCTGCGTCGGCTCCCCCAGGCGGTGCGCTGGCTGCCGCCGGCGGAATCCCTCGCTTGGCTGGACGGGCTGCCCCTGCCCTCCCGCGATCATTGATCCCCCACACAATAATAGTCATGACCTTGCCACGTTATAAAAAATGCTCCGCCGCTTTCGGCGCCATGTTGCTGGCGTTCACCGCTCTGATGATGATGCCTCCAGGACACGCCGCGCTCTCCGGCGAGCACGAAGAGGCCGACGACGGCCATATCGATTTCATCTTCTGTCGCCAGGGTGATAACTGGCAAACCGGGACCGTCTGGCACAGCAACAACAATCCCTTCGACCCCGGACCGGCCCCAGGCCCCGTGCGCCCACCCGGCTCCCTGGTGCTGGTGGCGCACGATCGGTGGTTCCCCGCCGGCAGCCGCTCGGTGCGCCCGGAAGACGATCAATGGGATTTCCTCGGTGTCGGGCCGGGTCAGCCGTTCTGGTGGTTTTCCCAGACCAACACCGGCGGATTGTGGCCTGGCTTCAATGTCTGCGCGGACGCGCAAGCTTATCCTCATCCCGAGACAGGTGTCATCCAGCCTTGGAAGAAAGTGCGGCTCAAGGAAGTGCGCTATCTTGGCAAAGGGAACGGCCATTTTTCCATGTGGAATGTCGGCGCGCTGGACGAGCTGACGGTGTGGATGTCCACGGCCGATGGCATCGGCGGCGATGATGTTTATTGGATCGGCTCCTCGGATCATGCCCACCCCGGATCGGCCTTTTCCTCGCTCGGTCTCTATGAAGTCACCTTCACGATGAGCTATCATCCGGAGGGAACGGAGGATTTGGAGGCCGAGGAAACCAGCCCGCCCGTTTCGTTTTATTACGCCGTGGGCACATATTGGACGTGGCTGGCGAAGCATTTCAAGCCAGCCACTTGGTGGCAACCGGGGATCATCGGCGAACACGATGATCCCGATGGTGACGGCATCCCCAACCTGCTCGAATACGCCTACGGCCTGAACCCCAAACGGGCCGATGCCAGGCCCTTCGTCGATGCGGAAATGCTCGGGTTACCTGTCGAGGCCGTCAGCGCGGACGGTCGGCGTCTGAGCCTGCGTTTGCCCGTGCGGGCGGAGCACACCCATCCACAAATCCGTTACGACGTGGAAGGCGCGGCCGATCTCACGGTCGCCACCTGGCCGCAGCGCTACTCCCTTGACCCCGCCGAGCTGACGGAGCTGCCCGGACATTGGCAGGAGTTGTTTCTGGAAATCCCCACCACGCTTTCCGACCGGCCGCAGTGGTTCCTGCGG
>CAZQUC010000019.1:0-18701 GCA_964596095.1 uncultured Enterobacteriaceae bacterium | reverse complement strand
GGACCGCTGGCCGCCGCCACGGTTTATACGGAGGGCCATGGCGATGTCACCGCCACTTACACCAATGGCGAGCTTCATCTGAGTTATCGCCTGGACAGCGTGGGTCACGTGGACATCAATGGCACGCCGGATGACCTGCTCGACGATGCGACCGTCGGCTCCTATACGGGAGGAGCGCTCATTCCGGGAGCGGTCGCGCGCAAGCGATTCGAGGCCGATGAGGTTGTGGTCTATGTTCCGGGGCCTGCCGTCGCCCGTCCGGCGGGCGCTGCCTGGGATTTTATCGGCAATGACGCGGGTGACCCGACCTGGTATATCCCGCAGGTGCAGGATTTCGCCAAGCCGTGGCTCGGCTTCTCCTCGGAAGAATTGGTGGCCTCCGAGTGGACTTCTTACACGCTCTCCCTGGTTTCCGTCAGCCCTCCCTCAGGCGGCGAGTTCGCCCTGACCACCACCGGCACCTTCGGCGGCAACACGCTGCTCTGGACAAGCTATCCCACCATTGACGGCACGGATACTTTCAACGTCGGCCTCAACACCCACGCCCATGCCAATTGGTGGTTCTCCGAGCCGGGCCTTTACGGAATCACCCTGCGCGCCAGCGGCGTCCATATTACCGACGGCCCCAAGGAGGCGACAGCCACTTTCACCATCGGCGTGCAAGCCGTGCCGGTGCCGGAGCCTTCCGCCGCCTTGATGTTATTGGCCGGCGCGGCGGCGCTGCTTCGCCGACAGTAAGCTCACGGCTTGTCCCTGACATCGAACCACAGCGGGCGCACCGGACTCGTGGTGAGCGTCGCCAGCGCATGGACGGTATCCTCGCGGACACGCACGCTCGCGTAAGCCAACACGGCCCGAAGATCGTCGCCGTGAAAGGGTGGAAACCTGCGAGATAAAACGCAAATATTTTGCATTTTATTTATTGCAAATTGATTGCGTTTGTGGAAAATTCATCCCACTCCCTCTGTCATCTCATCTATGAAAACACACGCATTGACGACCTTCTCATTCCGTGGCCGTTCGGTTCTGATCCTGGCCTTCGTGACCTCGCTCGGGGCGGCTTCCGCGGCCGACGCCGCCACGTCGCTGTATCTGGCCTTCGGCGTGCATCCCGATTCCGGCCAATTGGTGCTGCGCGACCTGCACGAGGACCACTACCACACCTTCACGGTCAACAACGGCACTCCGGGCGGCCATACCCCGGTGCCGTTGGAAGTCACCATCGGCAGCGCGACCGGGGCTTCCTTCACCCTGATCGCGGCCAATCACGCGAGCCCGGTCGATACGCCCCGCCTGTTTCCCGAAGGCGTGGACCCGCATCTGCATCTGGTGCTGGAAAGCCTCAGCCTGGTGTCCGGGAGCCTGTTGGAAGTGAGTTACCAGCACGAGGAGCACACCGATGACTTCGCGGTGGGAGACGAACTGGAAATCCACGCGGACGAAACGACACCGCAATCCGTCTTCTTCGCCCTGCCGGCGGGCGCGGCGGTGGGACAATATGAGGCGACGTTCCGCCTCGTCGATGAAAGCGCGACCAATCCCTACGGCGAGAATACCTTCCGCATCCTTGTCAATGGCGTGGCACCGGTGCCGGAGCCGTCCGCAGCGCTGCTGGGCGGCATCTCGCTGGTTCTGGGTCTGCGCCGCCGCCGCTGAGCGGCCACCGAAACCCGCATGAGTGGAGCGCGCATGAAGACGCCCTTTCCCCGAATCGTGGTGGGGGCGCTGGGACTCGCGGCCGGCGCCGCTTCCGTCCCGGCGGCCTCGCTGCTGACCTACGGGCATGTCGATCTGATCGACCTTGCCTGGGATGGAGCGAGTCTGGTTCCCCACAGCCGCGTTTATATCGACGCGAAGGTGGATGACGTCCTCGTGACCTCCGACACGGACTTCGCGCCGGGCCAACTCACCCTCGTGGTCTCCCCGCAGGCTTTCACCGCCTATGGCGATGGTCTCTCCCCGGCGGAGAGGGCCGCGTTGGGGATCACGGGGGAAGCCGGCCTTTGGGTGCTCCCGCAAAGCGAAGACGCCTGGCTGCCCTTTGCCGGGCTGAGCACCGGCACGCTCGATCCGCAGGAATGGTCGGGCGACTTGGTCATCCGCCTGCTCGACCTGAGCGGGCCGGGACATTTTTCGATGTGGCAGACGGATCCGCAAAGCCATGAACTCGAGTTCCTCGTCTCGACAGTGGATGGCCTCGACGCCGATGACCGGCTCACGGCGCGGGCGGGCGTCCATGTCCATTACAATTGGGGCTTCACCGCGCCGGGAGACTATGTCGCCACCTATGCCATCACCGGCGCCCATGTCACGGCCGGCCCGCAGTCCATCCAGGCCAGCTACCGGTTTCATGTCATCCCCGAACCCTCCCTCGCCGTCCTCACGCTCGGAGGGTTGGGCGCGGCCTGGCTGCGCCGACAGCGCGTGACCGGTGAAAAGAAAGATCGTCACGCGCTGCGGGCGGTGGCGGTCTGTATCGATTTGAATCCGGCCGGCGCCGGCCTCGTTGGATCGGGATTTCGCCTTGGAAAGCGCTTTCTCCACTGACGATGTGCCGGGTTGGTTTCGGGAGGCGCTTTTGGGTTGGGGCCGATGGGTGTTGAACGAGGGGGAACGGCTCCCTGGAAGACGGCAGCCGGCCTGATGCGGGTGATGGTTGTTTTCCCGAGTGCCGGCTCGGAATGCGCGGGGGCGGCGTGGTGGGCAAGCTCGGGCCATGCGTCTTGATGCCTTCGCTTTTGCTCGTCCCGTCATCCTCCTCTTGTCGATGCTTTCCGGTGTCGCCGTCCTTGCCGCGGCGGAGCCGGATGCGACGCCGTTTCCGGAGGTGGGGTCCAAGAAAGGTTTGCAGGTGCAACTGAACGAGGATGCCATCGCCCTCGGGGTCAAACATGCGACGTTCAATGTCAGCTTGGGCGCCTTGATGGCGGTGGCGGGCGGCGAGGGCACGCTGCCTTTCGTGTTTCAAGATCGGGAGTTCCATTTCCGCCGCGGCGCGCTGGCCCAGCTCGATCGGAACGTGAAGGCGCTGCATGACACGGGCGCGGTGGTGTATCTCATCCTGCTCGCCTATCGCACCGGCGACGCGGCCACGGACGCGGTGCTGGCGCATCCCGGCGCGCGCACGGACCGCTCGTATCCTGTGGCGGCCTTCGATTCCGTGACGCCCGACGGCCGGGCGTGGCTGCGGGCCACGGCGGCCCTGCTGGCGAGCCGTTACAGCGGCGAGGCGGCGGCCACGCACGGCCGGGTGTGGGGTTACATCGTCGGCAATGAGGCCAATTCCCACTTCATGTGGTATCACCGCGGGCCGGCTCCGTTCGCGGCGGTGGTCGATGATTACGAGCAGGCCTTCCGGCTCGTGCATGAAGGGGTGCGGGCGTATTCCACCCACGCGCGGTTGTATGTCTCACTGGATCATTTCTGGACCGCGAAGATGCCCAACGCGAGCGCTGAAGAGGCCGGGCCGGGGCGCGAATTTCTCGATCGTTTCGCCGCGTTCGTGCGGGAGAGGGGAGACCATGACTGGCATCTCGCCTATCATCCGTATCCGGAGAATTTGTTCAATCCCCGCACGTGGGAGGACCGCTCGGTGACGCCGGACGAGACCAGCGCGCGCATCACGTTCAAGAACCTCGAAGTCCTCACGCGCTATCTGGAGCAGCCCGTTCTGCAATGGCAGGGCCGGCCGCGGCGGATCATCCTTTCCGAGCAGGGATTCCACACCACGGAGGGAGCGGACGGCTTGACCGACCAAGCGGCCGCGTATGCCTACGCCTGGGAGAAAACGGCCCGGCTGCCGGGCATCGACGCCTTCATCTACCATCGGCATGTGGACCATCGCGACGAGGGCGGGCTGCGGCTCGGCCTGTGGGAGCGCCGGCCGGATTCCGTCGCCACGCCGCTGCGCGAAAAGCCCATCCACGCGCTCTTCCGCGTCGCCGGCACGCCGGCGTGGGAGGACGCGGCACGGCCGTATTTGCCCGTGACCAAGCTGCCGGATTGGGACGCGCTGGCGCCGGCTCGATGACGGGCCGATGGTTCCGGGTTGGCAAACCGCCGCGATGGCGTAACGGAACCGCATGACGGACGAGCCTTCCTCTGATCTCTGGTCGCTTCGCGAATTGAAAGCCGAGGCGGGAAGCCACCCGCTGACGGCGACGGTGCGCGGGCAGGTGGAAGCCCTGCAATTGAAGAAAACCACCACCGGCAAAGACTATCTGGAGGTGCGCCTGACGGATGCGGAGGAGCGCATCATTCTGCGGTTGTGGGCAGATCATCCGCTATTTACGGCCGCGTCGTCGCTGCTCGCGCGCGCCTGGATCGAGGTCTCCGGCGAGTGGACGCAGAATCAATTCGGCGTGGACCTGCGCCACGGCGCGCTGCGTTCGTTGTCCGCCGAGGAAGCCGCGGCGCTGCTGGGCGGCCCGGAGGCGTTGCGGCACAAACAGGCCGCGGACTATGCCTTCATCGACGCCACGGTGGCGGCGCTGGCCGACCCACGCCTGCGGGCCTTGGGCCGGCACTTTCTCAACACGTATGGCGAGCGCTTCCGGCGCACCGGCGCGGCGCGGGAATACCATCATGCCCGGCGCGGCGGCTTGGTGGAGCATGTCGCGCAGATGATGCGCACGGCGGTGGTGGTGGCCGGGGTGTATCCCGAACTGAACCGCGACCTGCTGGTCTCGGGCGTGCTTTTCCACGACTGCGGGAAATTGTGGGAGAATTGCTACAGCGCGGACGGGTTCGTGATGCCCTATGACGAGCGGGGCGAGTTGCTCGGCCACATCACCATCGGCATCGAACTCGTCAACCGGCTCTGGCGCACCGTGTTGGAAAGCCCGGAGGCCGCGGCCTGGGACACGCTGGCGCCCGCCAACGAGGCGGTCCGGCTCCATTTGCTGCATTTGCTGGGCGCGCATCACGGGGAACTGCAATTCGGCTCGCCCGTCTGGCCCAAGACCCCGGAAGCGGCCGCCTTGCATTACATCGACAACCTCGACGCCAAGCTGGAAATGATGAAGGAATCCTATGCGACCTCGACGGCGCTGGGACCCACGATTTTCGAGCGCCGCCGGCCGCTCCCCGCCGCGTTGGTGCGCCCGTTGCCCGCCATGAGCGCGGCGGAAACGATCACGCCGGAGGAGCCGCCACCGGGCGATTCCGATTGACCGCGCGCCCTTCCCGGTGCCCGTTGCTCGTCACACCCCGCCTCCGCCATTCTCCGTCAGGGCGAAACCGTCGGCATTTTTTGATTGCCTTGACGCCCTGCCACAGGCAATAAGCGGCAGTTCTTCCAGTTTGCGACCGACTCCGAATTTATGGCTTCTCCACATCCGACCTCTCCGTCCGACATCACTCCGGCTTCGATCACCAAATGGGTGCTTTTCATCCTGCTCGCCCTGTTTTTGGTGTTCTTCAACCTGTTCGTGGATTTCAAAGGCCTGTCCCATGCGAAGGGCATGGAACAGGCCCAGATCAGCCGCGAAATCGCGCGCGGGCACCAGTTCACCACCAAGGTCGCCAAGCCGCTGGCCCTTTACCAGATCAACGAGCATCGGAAGCAGGAGGACGAGAAAGATCCGGGCGTGGCGCTCATCGGGCTGCGCGACACCTACCATGCGCCGCTCAACCCGCTGCTCAATTCCATCATCATGCGCCTGCTCAAGACCGAGACCGCTCCCGATGGCGATGACGGCTTGCGCTACACGCCGGATGGTTACGAGATTTTCTTCCTCGATTACGTCATCAGCGGGTTGTCCATGCTGATGGTGCTGGGCTCGGTCGGCTTGTCCTACCTCCTGGCCAGTCATATTTTCGACCGCAAGATCGGCGGCATCACCGCGCTGCTGATGCTGCTTTGCCAGTTGTTGTGGCGATTCGCCCAATCCGGCCTGCCCCAGCCGTTGATGCTTTTTCTCTTCACGTTCGCCATTTATTTCCTCTACCGCGCGACGGAGAGCATCCACCTCGGGCGCTCGCCCTACTTGTGGGGGGTCTTGTCGGCGCTCTTTTTCGGGCTGCTGGCGCTCGCGCATTGGATCGCCGTCTGGGTTTTCATCGGCGCGCTGTTCTATGCCGCCTTTTTCCTTCGCCCGCGCGGCCTGGTGGCGGTGGCGATGCTGGGGGTCTTCCTGTTCATCGTCATCTGGTGGCCCTTGCTGGTCAATCTCCCGGCCACGGGCAACCCGCTGGGATCCGGCTTCTACCAGTTTTATGCGGGACTTTCGGGTGGCTCGGAGTCCATGATCTTCCGGAACTTCAACCCCGACCAAATCCAGATCAATCCGGACGGCGGCCTGCTGCGCAAAATCGCCTTTGGCACCGTCAACCAATTGGCCGGCATCTTCGCGTTGATGGGCGGCGTGCTGGCCGCGCCGCTCTTTTTCCTCAGCCTGCTGCACCCGTTCAAACGCGTCGAAATCGCCCACTTCCGCTGGGGCATCCTGCTGATGTGGGTGTGGGCCGCGATCGGCATGTCGATTTTCGGCTTGGCCGAGGAAGCCTATGATCCCAACCAGATCCACATCCTGTTCATGCCGGTGATGGCGGCTTACGGCCTGGCGTTCCTGGCCGTTCTGTGGAGCCGCCTGAGCCTGCCGACCGGCGCGGCCTGGGTGCGTAACGGGCATTTCATCATCGTCGTCCTTGTCAGCAGCGCGTCGCTGCTGCTTACCCTGCCGTGGCAGATCGCTGGCGCTATGAGCGCCGGAGGGCGGCGCTTCAATTACCCGCCCTACATCCCGCCCCTCTACGCGCCGCTGACCAAGGTGATCGCGGAAAACGAAGTGATCGCCTCCGACGCGCCGTGGGCGGTGGCTTGGTATGCGGACCGCACCGCGTTGTGGCTGCCGCGGACCCGCGCCCAATTGGATGCCGCCTACAAATCCACCAAGGACCACGGGTATCCGATGGCGGGCATCCTGCTGACCCCGCTGTCCACCCACCAGAATTACGCCTTCAACATCATTTGGCGGGAAGGCGAATACGGAGAGTGGGCGCCCTTGATCGAGAATTTCAGCGCCATGAGCCGTTATCGCACCAGCACCATCGCCGCGATGGGAGATGAATTTCCCTTCAAATCGTTCGGTTCCCTCTCCGGGCAGCGTGGTGACATGGTGTTTTACAGCGATGGCTCGCGGTTGAGATAGCCCGCGTGGCGGGGGCGTCCCGCCCACCGCTGAACGCGTGACCCGGCGGAAGGTTGGTGGAAATTCAATGCCTCCCTCCGAGGCGAGTTCCACGCGCGCGCCTTTGAAAAAAAACCCGGCGTTTTGCTGGATCGCTTCCCGTGGTGGGCGGGACGCTCCCGCTACGTTCCCACCAATTCACCCATCCGCGCCGCGAGCCGGTGAAAGGCCGCGCTCACTTCGTTGGTGGCCGGCGCTTGCAAGGCGACCGGGGTGCCGTGATCGCCGCCTTCGCGGGTGGGGAGGTCGATCGGCAGCTCCGCCAGCAAGGGCACGCCGAGTCGCTGGGCCTCCCGTTTGCCGCCGCCCTCGCCGAAAAGGTGGTATTTCACGCCGTCGCCGGGGCAGAGGAAATAGCTCATGTTTTCCACCAGCCCGAGGATGGGCACGTTGACCTTGGCGAACATCGAAATCGCCTTGCGCGCGTCGATGAGCGCCACTTCCTGCGGCGTGGTCACGATGACCGCGCCGTCCAGCGCCACGGTCTGCACGATGGTGAGCTGGATGTCGCCCGTGCCCGGCGGCAGGTCCAGCACCAGCCAGTCGAGTTCCCCCCAGGCCACCTGCCGCAGGAATTGCTGCGTGTAGCGCGTGGCCATCGGCCCGCGCACGATCACCGGGCTGCCATCGTCGAGCAGGAAGGACATGCTCATCAGCTTGAGGCCGTGGCGTTCGATGGGGACGATGCGGTCGTCCTCGGTGGCCATCGGCCGTTCGTCCGAGCCGAACATCAATCCCACGCTGGGGCCGTAGAGATCGCAATCGCACAGCCCGACCCGCGCGCCGCCCGCCGCCAAGGCGACGGCGAGATTGGCGGCCACGGTGGACTTGCCGACCCCGCCTTTGCCCGAGGCCACGGCGATCACGCGCTTGATGCCGTCGATCCCTTGTTTAAGCAGCGGCCCGCCCGGCCCTTGCGCCGCCGGTGGTTCCTTGATGTCGAAGTCCAATTCCACGCGCCCCGCTCCCGGCAGCGCTTCGAGCGCGGCCCGCGCGTGGTCATGAATCTGCCGCGGGATCTGCGGATCGCGGGTTTGCAACGAAAACCGCACCCGCACCTCGCCGCCCGTGATTTCCACCCCGCGGATGAGGCCGAACGAAACAATGTCCCGGCTGAAACCGGGATACTTCACCGTGCGGAGCGCGTCGAGCACCTGCTCCTGGGTCAATGAAACTGCCATGCGCGGTCACGTTGGGACAGGACGCGCGGCCCGTCCAATGCCGATGCGGGGGAATCGGGGACGGTTCGGCGGATCATTCCCGCCGCGAGGCGATCTTGGCGAGCAGTCGGAGGATCTCCAGGTAGAGCCAGATCAGCGTCACCAGCAGCCCGAAGGACGCATACCACTCCATGTATTTGGGCGCGCCGCTTTCCGAGCCTTGCTCGATGAAGTCGAAGTCCAGCACCAGATTGAGCGCCGCGATGATGACGACGAACACGCTGAACCCGATGCCGACCGGTCCGCTGCCGTGGATGTAGGGAATCTGGATGCCGAAGAAGCCCAGCACCCAGGTCAGCAGATAGACGAGCAGGATCCCCGCGGTGGCGGCGAAAACCCCGAGGCGGAAGTTTTCCGTCGCCTTGATGAGCCGGAACGTGTAGGCCCCCAGCAGCGCGCAGAAGACGCCCAGCGTCAGCAGCACCGCTTGCAGCACGATGCCGTCGAAGACCGCATTGTAGCGGGCCGAGATCGCGCCGACGAACAGCCCCTCGGCCAGCGCGTAAAGCGGGGCGGTGATGGGAGACCAGTGTTTTTTGAAAACCGTCACCAGGGCCAGGACGAGACCCGTGAGCGCGCCGCCGATCACCCACGGCATGGCCGCGGCCGGGTTGGCGGCGGTCTGCATCCACGTGAAGGCGCCCGCGGCGAAGACGATGAGCAGCAGCAGCACCGACTTATGCACCGTGCCTTGCAGGGTCATGACGCCCGCCGGATCGGCCGGCAGGCTGCGGAACGAGTCGAACGTGGAGGCCGTCAAAGCGGGATTGCCAGATCTCATGCGCCAGCGGTAACATGATCGCCGTCCGTCGGCATCCGTTTTTTGCGGCCGGTCACGCGCGCGGCCAGACCGGTCGCAAAGCGCTTGAGCGGGCGTCAGAATGGGGTAATACTCCGCCCCATGTTGCGCGCCACTTTCGTTTTTTTGTTCCTCGGCCTGGGGCTGCCTGCCGGGGCCGGCTTGGTTTTCGACCAGACGGTGCTGAAGGAGCAGGCCGATCCCGCGGCGGAGACGCACGAGGTGAAATTCGCCTTCCACGTCGAAGGCGACGCCCCGGTCACCATCGAGAATGTGAGCAGCAGTTGCCACTGCATCAGCGCCGGCGCGGACAAGAAAGTTTACCAGCCGGGGGAAACAGGCGTGGTCACGGCGGTCTTCAAACTCGGCACCTTCGAGGGTGAGACCGTCAAATCGCTGCAGGTGCATTCGGACGATCCCGACAACCGCGCCCGGTCGCTCCAAGTCAAGATCAACATCCCCAAGGTTTTTGAGCTCTCGCCGGAAATGACCGCCTGGACGGTGGGCGACGAGCCGGCGCCCAAGACCGTCACCGTGAAAATCCTGGGCGACACGCCGATCGAAGTCCTCGGCGTCACCTCCAGCCGCGAGGCGGTGGGGGCCGAGTTGAAGGAGATTGCCAAAGGGCGCGAGTATCAGGTGGTGGTCTCCCCGTCCTCCACCGAAAAGCCCATGATCGGCCTCTTGAAACTGACCACCAATTCCGAAATTCCGCGCTTCAAGGCGAAGAACGCTTATTTTAATATCCAGCGCGTGCGGGCGTCGAAAGCCGCGGCCGCGCCGTTGGTCACCCCGACAGCCCCCGCTGCCGCCGGCACTCGCTGAGCCGCCTTGCTTGGAATTTGAGATTCCGCCTCCGCGGCATCCCCCCATGAAAACCGCTCTTTGGCAGGCCCTGGTTTTGTTGGCCCTCAGCGCCGCTGCCGCCGCCGTGGCGCAGCGGTATCATCCACGCGCGCCGGCCTTGTATTTATACGAAGAGCCCGTGGTCGGGAATGAAGTCACGCTGGAAATGGTCCGCGCGCTGAAGGCCGAGCATGGCGGCGTTTTCTGGATCGACGCCCGCAGCCGCGAAGCGTATGAAAAAGAGCACGTGCCCGAGGCGCGGTTGCTCAACATGCAGGAATACGATGCCCTGGTGTTCGAGATGTTCGATGACCTGAGCCGCAACGAGTGGCCCATCGTGGTGTATTGCGACAGTCAGCAATGCGATCAAAGCCACCTCGTCGCCGAAAAGCTGCACGACCTCGGCATGCAGGAGGTGTATGTGCTCAAGGGAGGCTGGCCGGCGTGGAAAAGCGCGGCGAGGTGAGGCGCGGGCCTCTGGAGTGCGGAGGCTTGCCTCCGCTTTGCGGGGGGAGGGGCTTGCCCCTCGGGGCGGGGAGGTCGAGCTGCCATCGCTGAGGCACCCCTGGGGTTCTCTCACGCTTCCTTCGTTTCCGACTCACCGGCAAGCCGGTGAGCGCGAGAGCGGAGGCAAGCCTCCGCACTCCAGACGCTCCGGGGATCGGGCGCCGGGTCGGATTTTATCCAAGCACGGTCCCTTTTTCTTGGAAGAATGGCCGGCGTGGTGGCGGAATCTTCTCACGGACAAACCTCCGGCCGCGTGTTGCGGCGGTTGTTTCTGCGGCTGTTTTTGCGCGGGCGGCCGCGCACGCAGCAGGCGTGGGAGCAACAACGGCCTGCCGTCCGGGTGGTGGTCATGCTGCTGGTGTATCTGTTGGTCGGCGGCGTGGCGGCGGCGGCTTGGAAGCTGGGGATATTCGAACGTGCCACCACGCTGCATGCCTTCACGTTCCTGATGGTCGGCATGATGCTGGCGGGCATGAGCGGCACGCTGCTCTTCAATGCGGAGGAGGCGGACATCCTGCTCCACCGCCCGGTGTCGGCGCGCGAGCTGTTGGTGGCCAAGGTCTGGGTGCTGGTGGTGGCGGCCTTCTCGCTGGCGCTGGCGCTGAATGTCGTCGGCCTGCTCATCGGCGTCTTCGGGCGGCACGGCACGTGGCGTTTCGTGCCCGCGCAGGTGGCGGCGCTGGCGTTGGAAGTGGTCTTCGCGGCGAGCCTGGTCACGCTGGCCTACGGACTATGCCTGAAAAAATTCGGCCGCGAGAAGCTCGACAATCTCATCACCATCGCGCAGGTGCTGGTGGCGGTGCTGGCCATGCTGGGCGGGCAGATCGTGCCGCGGGTGTTGGCGGAGGTGGACCTGGCTTCGCTGTCCGACGCCTGGTTCTGGCTGGTGGTGTTGCCGCCGGCATGGTTCGGCGGGTTGACGGCGGTGCTGGCGGGAGCGGAGATCACCCCACTGATGGGCGGGCTCGCGGTCCTGGCCGTGGGGGGCACGGGGCTGGTCGCCTGGCTGGCGCTGGGCCGGCTGGGGACGGCGTATGGCGAGGGCATGCTCGCGCTCAATGAAGCCGGCCCGGGCGCCGCGCGCCGCGCCTCCGGACAGTGGCTGGCGCGTCTGGTGGCCTTTCCCTTGGTGCGCTGGTGGATGCGCGATCCGGTCGAGCGCGCCGCTTTCCACCTCGCCGCCGCCGGGCTGACCCGGGCGCGGGACGTGAAGCTGCGCATCTATCCGCAACTGGCGCAGCTCGCGATCTATCCGCTCATTTTTCTCGCCCACCCAACGCGGAAGACCGGCGACTCCGGAGTCGAGCTGCCCTCGCTGGCCGTCGCGCTGGCGGGCGCGGTGTCGGCGACGATGGTTTTCAACACGATGGAAATGCTGCGTTACTCGGACCACTGGCGCGCGGCGGAGATCTTCCGCGCCGCGCCGCTGGCCTCGCCCGCGCCCTTGTTCCACGGGCTGCGCAAGGCCGTGCTGCTGTTGTTGTGCGCGCCGCTGGGGCTGGCGCTGACGCTGATCATCGGCTGCTGGAAGGGGGTGTCCGACGGCGTGCTCCTGTTGTTGCCGGGCTTTCTGGCCATGCCGCTCTTCGCGATGCTGCCGGGGCTGGGGCAGATGGCGACACCGTTCGCGGAGCCGCCGGAGCAGGCCAAAAACATGGCGACCGGCTGCCTGCGCGTCGCGTTGGTGATGGGCTCCGCCGCCCTCATCGCCGGGCTGGCCGTGTGGGCGGATGCCAGCCGATGGCTTGGCGGCTTGCTCATCGGCGAAGTGATCGCAGTGACATTTTTTGTCGGCCTGCTGCGCCGGAGCATCGACCGGCGTCAGTGGCCCGAGGAGGCGTGAGCGGAAGAGGATCTGATTGACGTCACAAAAAAGAAATTGACTGGAGGATCAGAAGAGGACTAACCTTTTCACATGGGGCGGCCCGACCGTCTTCGTAAAAAACACCCGAATCCAAGAATCCAAACACCCCACACGATATGCGTTGCAAAACCCTGCTGATGGCCGTGGCGGCCGCCACTCTGACCACTGTTTCTTCTCTGTCCGCCGCTCAAGTCTTTCTGCTCGACTTCGGGGGCGGCAGCACCACGAGCACCGGCGCTGCGCCGGATAATGACCCGGTGAACACGTGGAATAACCTCCCCACCAGTGTCACGCAGACCGATACGGGGCTACATGCCGGCTTGGTCACCACCGACAACACAGCCACGCTCGTCGGGGTGCAAATGTCGCGCCGCTTCAATGGCGTCAATGAAAACGGCACGCTCAGCTCCGCCATTTATCCCGCCAATGCCACGCGCGATTCACTCTACGGCAACACCGGGGACTTCAGCGGGTTGAGCAATGTGTTCCCCCAATTCCGGCTGACGAATTTGGAGGCGACCAGCGTTTACAGTTTCACGTTCTATGCCTCGCGCACCGGGGTGGGGGATATCCGCGAAACCCAGTATGACGTTGCCGGAGCCAACAACGCGGTGGCGTTTCTGGATGCTTCCAATAACATCGACAGCGTCGCCACGGCGGCGGGGATCGTTCCGGACGCCAACGGCGAAATCGTCATCAGCATCAGCCCAGGGCCGAACAACAACAATGGCGCCACGCTCTTTACCTATCTGGGCGTGCTGCGGATTGAGGCCACGCCGGTGCCCGAACCGGCCACCGGCGCCTTGGCTCTCGCCAGCTTGTTGATGGTGGTGCGCCGCCGCCGGGCGTGAGGCCACCCCTGTTTTTTTGCTTAACCCAAAGCCCCCCGAAACCCCACCATGTTCACGACTTTGCAGTCCGTGCCGTCGGGTCGTTCCCGGCATATTTCCCCGATCTTTCGTGCGTTGACCCGGCCTTGGCTCGGACTGGCGGTGTTACTTTGCGGCGCACCTCTTGTCACCGCGCAGTCCCTTTTGATCGATTTCGGCGCCAATAGCAGGCAAACCGACTTCGATGACCTTGGGCGGTTTTGGAACAATGTGACCGAGGCCAATGGCGGCACGAGCGACACCGGCGTCTTCGACGATCTGGTCTCGATCGAAGGCGATGTCACATCGGTGGGGCTGGCCATGATCCGGCGTTTCAACGGCGCCAATGAGAACGGGACGCCGAACGGAACCTTCGAGGACACGTCGTATCCCCCGAGCGCCACCGCCGACAGTCTTTACGGCAACACCGAGATTTTCAACACCCTGACGGATATTTACCCCAGCTTCAAACTGACGGGGCTGGACCCGCAAGTGATCTACCGGTTCACGTTTTATGCCTCCCGCATGGGGGTGGGGGACAATCGGGAAACCGGTTACACGGTGAGCGGCACCAATACCGGCTTTGCCACGCTCGACCCTGCCAACAACGAAGAGGCGGCGGCGACGGCGCTGGGGATCACGCCCACGACCCAGGGGGAAATCACCATCAGCCTCGCCCCCACGGAGAATAACAACAATGCCAACCATTTCACGTATCTCGGAGCGCTGTTGATCGAAGAGGACGACACGCCGGTGTCGGAGCCGATCGTCATTCTCCAGGAGCCGGCGGATCAAACCGTGTTGCAAACACGTCCGGTGACATTCTCGGTGCAGATCCAGGGATCTCCGCCCTACACCGTGCAATGGCGCAGGAACGGCGAGCCGATCCCGGAAGCCACCCAAGTCTCCTACACCATTCCATCGGTCTCGTTGGATCTCAACGGTGCGGCCTATTCCGTGGTGGTGAGCAACGCCACCAGCAGCGCCACCAGCCGGAACGCCGTCCTCACCGTCACCCCTGACACGCAGGCGCCGTCCCTTGTGTCCGCGACCATTCAGGACACCTCTGCTTTTCGATTGATCTTCGACGAGCCGCTCGATCCGGCCCAAGCGGGACTCGCTTCCGGCTATACGGCGACGACGGAGGAAGGTCCGCTGACGGTGGTGGAGGTGGAATTGCTGGAAAACGGCCAGCAGGTGCGCCTCGTGCTGGGCCAGCCCGCCGCCGGGACGCTGACCATCGGGTTCAATGGCGTGCGTGACTTGGCTGGCAATCTCGTGCCGGAGACCACCAAAGCGGTGATCGTGATTCCCATTCCCGATCCCAACACGTTCTTGTTCGATTTCGGCGGTGGCGGCGAAGCCACCAACCCGGGCGAGGCCCCCAATGACCCGATCAATACCTGGAATAACATCACCTCGGTGACCGAAGGGACCGTGGGATCGGGGTTGGTGACCGCCGATGGGGAACCCACGGAGGTGGAGTTGGTCATTGTGAGCCGCTTCGGCGGTGTCAATGGAGATGGCACCCGCGATGCGTCCGCGCCCTTTCCCGCCCAGGCCACGCGCGATTCTTTTTACGCCAATACCGAGGAGTTTTCCGGCCTGAGCGATCTCTCCCCGATCATCTCCCTCACGGGACTTGATCCCGGCATGATCTATGACTTCACGTTTTATGCCTCGCGCATGAATGTGAGCGACAATCGCGAGACACGCTATACCGTCATTGGGGCCAACACGGCCTCCGCAGATCTGAATGCGGCGTCCAATGTCACCGAGGTCGCGGTGGTCACGGGCATCACTCCGGTGGTAGGGGACTTTGGAGGCGAGATCACCATCGAATTCACCCCCACGGAAAATAACGACCAGCCGAATCACTTCATTTATCTGGGGGTGATGAAAGTGACCTTCCGCGAGCCGTCGGTCACGCCGGATGATCTGGTGATGCTCCCGCCCGTCGTCCAGGATGGGAAGATCACGCTGAGCTGGACCGGCACGGGCACCTTGGAGTGGTCGCAGACGCTCCGGGAGAATGAATGGACGCCGGTCACCCCCGCGCCGGCTCCTCCCTATACCGAGGATTTGGCGCCAGGTGGCAGCCGGTTCTACAGGGTGATCCGGCGATGAGCGCGTGGTGGCTTGGGAAAGCCAGGCCAATGGGCGATATGAACCGGATGGACAGAATGGGCGGCATGGACATGGAGCCATGACCGTCCTTGGTCATTCATTATCTTATTTATCCTACTATCCCCATGCCTTTCCCCCGATCTTCCACTTGGCTGGCTTGGATGCTGCCGGCACTGATCTTCTTTGGTGTGGCTGGCGCCCGGGCGGCGTTGGAAGATGAAGTGCGCGCTTATGAGGCGCGGGACGCGGCCAATCCGCCGCCCGAAGGGGCGATCCTGTTTGTCGGCTCGTCCAGCATCAATGGCTGGCCCAATCTGCCGTCGTGGTTCCCCGGCCGCTCGGTGCTCAACCGTGGGTTCGGCGGCTCGCAAATGAGCGATTTGCTGGATTATTTCGAGCGCTTGGTCGTGCCTTACGACCCGCCGTTGATGGTGGTCTATGAAGGGGACAACGATCTGGTCGGCTCCAAGACCGTGGCGCAGGTGTTTGCGGATTACCGGACCTTCGCTGCCCGCGTGGAACAACGGCTGCCGGAGGCCGAAGTCGTCTTTATCGCCGTCAAGCCGAGTCCGAGCCGTGCGTCTTCCTTTCCCAAATTCCTGGAGTTCAATGCCCTCCTGAAAGATTTCTGCGAAGACAAACCGCATTTCCGGTTCGTCGATGTGTATGACCCGATGCTGGATGCCGAGGGACGGCCGCGCCCCGAGCTGTTCCAAAGCGACATGCTGCACATGGTGGCCGCGGGTTACGAGTTGTGGACCTCGCTGATCGAGCCGGTGCTGGACGAAGCGCCCTTCCTGGTCTCGCGCCATGTGTTGGTGGATTTCGGCGCGGCAGCCACGTCCACGGGCTCCGGTCCCTTGCCCGACGATCCGATCAATGCCTGGAACAACGTGCCGGCCGAGATCGGCGTATCGCCGACGGGACAGTTGGCCGCGCTTGTCGCCACCGATGGGACGGTCACCCCGTTCGGCCTCTCCATCGTCAGCCCCTTCGCGGGCGTCAACGAAGCGGGCGTCACCACCACCGCCCTGTATCCGGCGCGGGCGTCGGGCGACTCGCTGTATGGCCACACCGAGGAGTTCGTCGGGCAGAGCGATGTCTTCCCGAGTTTCAAACTGACCGGCCTCGACCGCGGCGCGTCCTATCATTTCACGTTCTTCGCCTCGCGCACGGCGGCGACCGACAACCGCGAGACGATTTACACCGTGGCTGGCGACACCACGCTCACCGCGACCCTCGACGCGTCCAACAACGTGGGCCGGCTGGCCACGGTGGCGGATGTGGTTCCCGACGAAACCGGCGCCATCACCATCAGCCTGTCGCCCGGTCCGGCCAATGACAACGCCAACCATTTCACGTATCTCGGTGTGATGAACATGGAGGAGCGGCCGCCGCCCGCACCCGTCGCCTTGGTGCAAGAGCCGGCCGATGTGACGGCCGAGGTCGGCTGGCCCGCGACCTTTGCCGTCGGCGTCACCGGCGCGCCGCCGCTCACCGTGCAGTGGTTCGCGGGCGACGAGGCGATTCCCGACGCCACGGAGTTGACTTATACCATTCCAGAAACGACGCCCGAGATGAACGGTCGGCTCTTTTCCGTGAAAGTGAGCAACGCCCGCTCCGAAGTCACCAGCCGCCAGGCGCTCTTGCAGGTCGTGCCCGACACCACGCCGCCGGCGCCACAGACCGCCACCACCGCCGATGGCGTGGATGTGGAGATTGTCTTCAATGAAGCGCTCGATCCCGCCAGCGTCGCGGCATTGGAGAGTTATGCCGTGCATGGCGGGCTGGTGCCGGTCGTGGCCGCCGTGTTGCAACCCGATGGACGGACCCTGGTCTTGACGCTGGCCCATCGCGTCGGGGGCGAGGTGACCGCGCGGCTCGCTCCGGTGCGGGATCTCGCGGGCAATTCCCTCGCCGCCGACACCACCGTGGTCTTCCAGACCCCCGGGCGGCAACCCCGGACCTTCTTGTTCGATTTCGGCGCGTCCGGCCGTCGGACCACGCTCGGAGACACGGAGGGCAACGATCCCCTTTATTCGTGGAATAACATCACCAGCGTGGGATCGAGCAACACCGGGCGGCTCGAGGGCCTGGTGGCCGCCGATGGAGAGCCAACCACCGCCGGGCTGGTCATGCTCAACCGGTTCAATGGCGCGAACGAAAACGGCGCCACCACCGACGCGCCCTTCCCGTCGAACGCCACGCGCGATTCCCTCTTCGGCAATACGGAAACTTTCAGCGGCCAGAGCAATATTTTCCCCAAATTCAAACTGATCGGTCTCGATCCCTCGCTCCGGTATGAGCTGACGTTCTACGCCTCGCGCACTGGAGTGAGCGACAACCGCGAGACTGGCTACACCGTGACCGGCGGCACCTCCGGCTTCACCGCGCTCAATGCCGCCGGCAACCTCACCACCACCGCGACCGTGGCGGATATCCCGCCCACGGCCGAGGGGGAGATCACCATCAGCCTTGCCCCCACCGAGAACAACAACAACGCCAATCACTTCACCTATCTCGGCGTGTTGCGCGTGCGCTCCTCCGAGCCGCTGGCTTTGGCCACCCCGCATTTCCTTGCCGGTTCGACCTTGGTGCTCGACTGGACCGGCGAGGGCATCCTCGAATGGTCTACCGACCTCTCTGAGCCCTCCTGGACGCCGGTCGATCCCGCCCCCGTCCCGCCTTGGTTTGAAGACGTGTCGAATGTCCCGCAAAAGTTCTTCCGCCTGCGCCCGGCGCCGTGATTTGGAGTGCGGACGGCTTGCCTCCGCTCTGGGGAGAGGGGCTTGCCCCTCGCGGCGGGACTCATCCGCGCGCTCTCCGCTCCCGGCCGTTATTTTCTTCCCGGCGCTCTCCCCATCCCCCTCACCGGCAAGCCGGTGAGCGCCAGAGCGGAGGCAAGCCTCCGCACTCCAAAAGCGCTCCTCCGAGCACGGGGCACCCGCAGGCGGGCCGTCTCAAATATGGATCGGATGCCCGGCGGCGACTTCGATGGCCTCTTTGACGGCTTCCGAGAGGGTGGGGTGGGCGTGGATGGTGGCTTCGATGTCGTCGAGGGTCAGCTCGCTGTTGATGGCGAGGCCGAACTCGGCGATCAACTCGGTGGCTTCAGCGCCGATGATGTGCGCGCCGAGGATCTCGCCGTGCGGCTCGCCGACGAGCACCTTGACGAAGCCGTCCGACTCCGCCGCGGCCACCGCCTTGCCGCTGGCGAGGAAGGGGAATTTGCCGACTTTGAACTTCAACCCCTTTTCCTTGGCCGCGCGTTCGGTGAGG
>CAZQUC010000018.1:18741-21429 GCA_964596095.1 uncultured Enterobacteriaceae bacterium | reverse complement strand
GCGCCGGTCAAGCCCAAGCCGCCGCGGTTGTGAGGGCGTGATTTCGTGATTGCGGGTTGAACCGGAGCGCGGAAGCGGAATCATCGTGAGGTTTCCCCAACCTTTCCCATGGCGACATCATCCTCATCATCCTCATCATCCGCCCGCTCCACGCGACGCGCCGGCCGCGTCCCGCTGGACGTGGTCGTCGCGGCCATGAACCGCGAGTTGCGCGTGGCGGACATTCCCGATTACGCGAATGCCTTGAACGGCCTGCAGCTGGCCAGCACGGGCAAGGAAGTCCGCCGCGTCGCGGTCGCGGTCGATGCCTGCGAGACGATCATCCGCCAAGCGGTGACGGCCGAGGCCGATCTGCTGCTGGTGCATCACGGGCTGTTCTGGAGCGGCTTGCAGCAGCTGGAGGGCGCGGCGTTTGAAAAATTGCGCGTCGCCATTGAAGGCGGCTTGGCGATTTACAGCGCACATCTGCCGCTCGACGTGCATCCCACCCTCGGCAACAACGCCTGCCTGGCCCGCGCGCTCGGGTTCACCAAAACCACGCCCTTCTTTCCGTGGAAGAGTATCCTGCTCGGCCTGCGCGCCACCGTGTCGCTGGACCGCGACGCCCTGGTGGCCAAGACGCGCGCCGCAGTCGGAGGCGGCCGCGTGCATCTCTGCCCCGGCGGGCCGCAATGCGTGCGGCGGGTCGGCCTCATCACCGGGGGCGCGGGCGCGGAGATCGCCGCCGCCGCGGCCGAGGGGATCGACACCTTCATCACCGGCGAGGGGCCGCATTGGAGCTACACGTTGGCGGAGGAACTCGGCGTCAACGTCCTCTACGCCGGCCACTACGCCACCGAGACCTTCGGCGTGCAGGCGCTTGCGGGGTGGCTGGAAAAGAAGTTCGGCCTCCCCTCCGTGTGGCTGGATCATCCGACGGGGTTGTAGCCCGTGGCGGGGGCGTCCTGCCCACTGCGGGATGGACGGGCCTTCGCCACGGCGCGGACCCGAATGGAAAAGCCTTCTCCGCGTGAGCACCGTTTTCCGGCCGCGCCGCTTTCTTTGGAAGAGAGCGCTGGCTTCGCCGGGAAACCGTGTCCAGCGGTGGGCGGGACGCTCCCGCCACGGGTTACTGCCCGAGCGGATTGGCCGCTTTGTAGGCTTCCAGTTCCGTTTTGGCTTTGCGGACGTTGTCCTCCAACGTCACGAATTGGCCTCTGATGTCGGCGGAAGATTTTTGCAAATCGTTGTTCTGCGTTTGCAGATCGTGGACGTTCTTCTCGGTCTGCTCTTTCTCGATCCGAATTTCATTTTCCAGCCGAAGAAGGGTTTTCTGCGTGGCAACCAACCGGTCCTCCGCCTCCGCGAGCGCGGTCTTGGTTTTTTCATCTTCGCAGGAAACGAGGGCGGCGGCCAGGAGCATCACGGCTGCGGGCACAACAAAACGATGGGCGGGCTTTTTCATAAGCGGATGAATGGGTGAGAAGTGGCTATTTATTATGCTAAATACGTGGTCTGGCAAGGTCGATTCGACAGCCGGCATGTGGACGCGTTCAGACAAAATAAGGCGCGAGGACGTTGCGGGCCGTTTTCAGCGCGCGCTGGCGGCCGGCGAGGGTTTTGCCGAAGGTGTCGTCCTCGACCTCGACACACACCGGCCCCTGATACCCGACCGCCGCCAGGTCGCCGATGAAGCGTCCCCAGTCGATCTCCCCGAAGCCCGGGATGCGTGGCTGGTGATAGGTCAGCGGCGTGGCAAGCGGGCCGTAATCGTCGAGCGCGGCGCGGTTCAACCGCACGTCTTTCGCGTGGATGTGGAAGAGGCGCGGGGCGAATTCGCGCAGCGGCTTCAGCCAGTCCATCCGCATCCATACGAAATGGGACGGATCGTAATTGAGCCCAAAATTTTCGGAGGGGATGACCTCGAACATCCGCCGCCAGCGCGCGGGGGAACTGGCGAAGTTTTTCCCGGACGGCCATTCGTCCTGTGTGAAATACATCGCGCAATTTTCGATGCCGAGGCGGATGCCGTGGTCCTCGGCGAATTTGATGAGCGGCGGCCAGACTTTTTTGAATTTGGCGAAATTCTCGTCCTCCGGCAGCCGGTGATCGTTCCCGACAAAGGTGTTGACCGTCCGCAGGCCGAGCAGTTGTGCGGCCTTGATGACTTTCTTCAAATGCGCGAGCGCGGTCTTGGCGGCTTCCGCGTCGGCGTCGAGGAGGTTCGGGTAATAACCGAGGGCGGAAATCTGGATGCCGTATTCCACAGCGAGGGCGCGGACTTCATCGGCGCGGGCCTTGCCGAGGGTGGTGGAGTCCACGTGCGTGACCCCGGCGAACCGGCGCTCCGCGAGCCCCACCGGCCAGCTCATCAGCTCGACGCAACCGAAGCGCTCTTCCTGGGCGAAGTGGAACACCTGCTCCAACGTCTGGTCGGGCAGGATGGCGGAGACAAATCCGAGTTTCATATTCGCCACGGTTATATCACCATCACGAACGCTTGGGAACCCGTGAGATGGAAAAAATGTCCGCCGCCGCAAGGGGCATGACAAGCGGGGCCTGTAGGCGGGGCGGATGCTCGCGACCGGCGCGGCTCAGGTGCGAGGGGTTGCCCCGCCCCGGCAGCAGCCTGGCCATCATTGAAGACGCAGGCCGGCTCGGCGCAGGGCAAGCCAGTGCTTCAACGGCACCACCGTGGCCGCACCCACC
>CAZQUC010000018.1:0-18641 GCA_964596095.1 uncultured Enterobacteriaceae bacterium | reverse complement strand
AGCCTCCACCTCATAGCCCGCCAACGCGCGGAGATGCCGCGTGCGCAGCCGCTCGGCGTCGAGCAGGAGGCGGAAGCGCGCCAAGTCCTCCTCGCGCGTGCCGCTGGGCAGCACGTAGTCGTAGGCCCGCCAGAGCGCGATCTCGTCGAGCGCCGCCGCCAGCCGCCGGGCCTGGGTTTCCGGGGAATCGGTGTGCCGGCCGGCGAGGCGCGCGCGCAGTTCCTCCAGCGTCGGCGGCAGCAGGAAGACATCGCAATGGGCGCGGCGGATCGCCTCATCCTCCAACACGCGCAACTGCGCGGCCCCTTGCACGTCGAGGTCGAGCAGCACGTCCTGGCCGCGCTCGAGAAAGGGCAACACTTCGCTGCGGGGCGTGCCGTAGCGGCGGCCGAAGACCTGGGCATGTTCGAGGAAATCGCCGGCTTCGATCTGGGCGACGAATTCCTCCTCCGACAGGAAATGATAATCGCGGCCATCCGTCTCGCCGGGACGAGGTGCGCGGGTCGTCGCGGAGATGCTGTAATGGCGCGAGCCGTCGGCGCAGGCGGCGCGGCAGAGGGTGGTCTTGCCGCTGCCGGACGGGCCGGACACGACGCAGAGGAGGCCGGAGCGGCCGGCGGCAACCGGAGATGCGATCATTCGATGTTTTGCACCTGCTCGCGGAATTTTTCCACTTCGCATTTCCCCGCCACCACGAGGTGCGCGATGGCCGCGTCGTTGGCCTTGGCGCCCGTGGTGTTGAGTTCGCGATGCAGTTCCTGGCAGAGAAAATCCAGCGGGCGTCCCGCCGGGCTGCCGGCCTTGAGCACGCTTTCGCATTGATCCAAGTGGCTGGCGAAACGCGCCAGTTCCTCGCTGATGTCGCTGCGGTCGGCAAAGAGCGCGACTTCTTTGACCAGCCGCTCGTCGTCCAACGGCAACGACACGCCAGCCCCGGCCAGCCGCCGCTGCAAGGCCTGCCGGTGATGCCGCGTCACCTGTGGCGCGCGCTTGGTTAGTTTCGTGTGCAGGCCGCGCAATGTTTTGAGCGTGGCGAGGAGGATTTTTTGCAGCGCGGCTCCTTCGGCGGCACGGGATTTGTCCAACGCCGCCAGCGCTTTGGTGGCCGCTTTTTCCACCGGCGGCCACAGCTCGGGGCCGGAAGGAATCGTTTCCTCCAGCAGGAACACGCCCGGCGCGCGCAGCAGGTCCGGAGCCCGCAACGAAATCTCCGCCTCCAGCGTGACGCCGATCTGCCGCAACGCCGCGGCATACGCCCGGGCCAAATCCAGATCGACCCGCAGCCGGTCCTGCCCGCCCTTCACCCGCTCGATCCGCACCCCGACGCTGACGCGGCCGCGCGTGACCCGCCCCGCGATCAATTGCCGCAGGGGCGTTTCCAAAGCCTGCGCGTCCCGCGGGAGCGAGAAGACGAGGTCCGCCTGTTTGCGGTTGACCGAGGTCAACTCGACGCCGAAGCGCCAGCCGCCCGCCACCATCTCACCGCGCCCGAATCCGGTCATGCTTTTCATGCGCGCGGATGCTGCATGGCCCGCGCGCGGATGCCAGCGAGAATGGGGGGGAGTTTTCAGGTTTCAGCCCGAGCCGCGGGTCCATTTCGTCCTTCTTGCCCATCTCGTCCACCGCGCCACGTCGCGCGTTCCCCCGCTGCCAAACTTTTTCGCCTTTTATTTGCCTTTTGGCATCCTCCCTTGTATCTCCGCGGATGGATATCCAAGTGGCAACCCTTTGTGACTCGGCCGTTGATTACAACGGCAAGTTGTGCGTGATCGGCACCTTCGACCAGATTTTTGCGCGGCAGGTTCCTGTCGTGCATCCCCAGTGCTCGCTGGCCCTCCGCCTCTGCTTCAAACCCGGCGACGAAGGCCAGCACAAGCTCGGCATCGCCTTCATCGACGAAGACGGCCAACCGCTCATCAAGCCCTTCGAGCCGGTGATGGAAGTGCGCCTGCCGCAGGAGAATATTTTCATCACGCGGAACATCGTGCTCAATTTGCAGGGGCTGAAATTCGAAAAACCCGGCACGCACGAAGTCCAGATCAGCATCGACGGGCAATTGCTCGTCTCCATTCCGCTGCGCGTGGTGCTGGTGGCCGGCGAACCCGGCGCCGCCGGCCAGCCGCCCCAGCAACAACTGGCGTAAGCCAGCCGGACCACCCGGCGCGGCACCCTCCTTTCACCCCGGAGCCAACGCCGCCTCGCGGAGCGTGGCCGCCCGTTTTCTCCGCCGCCAGGCCCGCAGCGCCGTCCCTCCCCAAGCCAGCGCGAAGAACCCGCTCCCCACCACGACCATCGCGCCGGCGGCGGAGCAATTGAGCCAGAGGGAAAGGTGGTAGCCGAGCGCGGAGCTGGCGACCGCATGCAGCGCGGTGAGCGCCAGCCGGGTGGGCAAATGGTCGCTGAGTTGCGCGGCGAACATGGCGGGAACGATGAGCATGGCCACGGCCATGATCGCGCCGACCGATTCAAAAGAACTGACCACCACGAGCGAAAGCGCGGTCATAAGGCCGTAGTGCCAGACGCCGGGCCGCCGGCCCATCGCCTTCGCCAGTCCGGCATCGAAAGAGGTGAGGAGCAGTTCCTTGTAGAAAAAAACGATCGCGACCAAGACCACGAGCGTGAGGCCGGCTAGGCGCACCACGGGAGGTGGGCCGAGCGTCCAGCCGCCCCATTTCACCGGCGGCTCCAGATGCACGAACGCGATCTCTCCATAGAGCACGCAATCGGCATCGATATGCACGGCGCCACCCGTGCTCATTTTCTGCACCATCACGACGCCGATGGCGAACAGGGTGGTGAAGGCGATGCAGATGGCGGCATCGACCTTGACGCGGCTTTGCCGGTGGATGAACTCGATCAGCGCCACCGTCACCAGGCCCGCGGCGATGGCTCCGGCGAACATGGCGAGCGTGTTGACTTCGCGGAAAAGGAGGAAGGCGCCCACCAGGCCGGGCAGAATGCTGTGGCTGATGGCGTCGCCCACCAGCGCCATGCGGCGCAGCAACAGGTAATTGCCCACCCACCCGCACGCGCAGCCAACCAGCGCGCCCATGAGCACGATCCAAAACGTGGACGAAAAGCCCGTCGTCCACGGCTCGACGAAGATGCGGTGAAAATCGAATGCCGGAACCAGCTCGCTCATGCGTGTTCCTCCAGAGTTGGCGATGATGGGCGCGCGATCCGGCCGGGCTCGCCGTGAATGTCGTCGAGGCCTGGAATCAACTTACCGTGCGGATCGCGACGCGCGTGGTTGAGCTGCCGCTCAATCTGCCGCACAGTGTCTTCTCCGAGCACGTGCTCGATTTTCTCCGCGTCTTCATGCACATGATCGAGCGCGTAATGCGCCGCGGTGGTGAGATACAATTCCCACAACCGGTGGTTGCGCACGATCTCGCAGGCGCGCCGCCACCCGTCGGGGGTGAAGACCACGCTGGAGCCGTCGCCCGCGAAGGTCACGAACCCGGCGCGTTGCACGGCCTGCGCCTGCCGCGCCACCGTTTCCAACGGCTCGCGGCGCAACTCGGCCAATTCACGCAGGGTGATGCTTTCCTGCCGGAAATCCCCGTCCTCCAGCACGCGGTAAAGGGCCTTGAGCGTATTCTCACCCTGGATGCGATGAGCGCGCGAGCGCCGCCGCCACCACTTGGCGATAAGACCGTGGCGCGGCCCGAAGCCGAGCGCGAGACCGAACACGGCCGCCGCCGCCAGCACCATCAGCGGCCCCGTCGGCAAATCGCGCCCGACGAAGGAAAAGAACGACCCCACCGCGCCGGCGCCCAGGCCGAACAGCGCCGACAGGCCCAGCATCCAGCCGAAACGATCCGTCAGCAAAAACGCCGTCGCCGCCGGAATCACCAGCATCGCCGAGACGAGCACCACGCCCACCGCCTGCAACGACGACACGATGGCGAACGCCAGCAACAGCATCAGCAGATAGTGAAAAAACGTGGCAGGCAGCCCCGCCGCGCGCGCGAAGGCGCTGTCGAAACTGGTGACGAGCAATTCCTTGTAAAAGACGGTGATGATCCCCACCACCAGCGCGGCCACGACGCCCAGCAGGATCAAATCCGCCCCGCCCAGCGCCGCCGCCTGACCGAACATGAAGGTATTGAGCCCGCTTTTGTTGCCGCCGGGCAGCTCCTGGATCATCGTCATGAGGCAGACGCCGACAGCGAAAAACGACGCCAACACGAAGCCGAGCGCGGCATCCTCCTTATGCTTCGTGGTGCTGCGGATGGCTTGCACCACGGCGGAGCCGGCCAGCCCGCACACGGTCGCGCCGATGAAGATCGCCACCGGATCGCGCGTCATGTTCCAGAGAAACCCCAGCGCCACGCCCGGCAGCACCGCGTGGGACAGCGCATCGCTCATCAACGCCAGCCGCCGCACCACCAGAAACGTCCCCATCAGCCCGCAACTGATCCCCAGCAACAGGGATCCGATCAACGCAAAGCGCAGCGACGGATCCTGGAACGTGAAGAAGCGGAGCGCCCGATCCAGCGTGTCCATTTCCGACAACTCGCTGACCCGCGCCGCCTGCGCCGGCCCCGTGCCCAGCACCAGTCCCGACAGGATGATGATGGCGAGCCCGCTCCAACGGGAGAGGAAGCCGCAGCGCCACCGCCTTATCATGGAATCGCCACGTCTCATTTTGTGGCTTGGTGAAGGGCATCCGCCGCCTCGGTCAGCACCGTCAGGCGTCCGCCGTAGGTTTTCTGCAACATGTCGGAAGTGAAGACCTCCGCCGTCGGCCCGAAGGCCAGCAAGCGCATGTTCAGCAACATCAACCGGTCGAAATATTCCTTCACCGTGGAAAGATCGTGATGCACCACCATCACCGTCTTGCCGCGCTCCTTCAGTTCGCGCAGCAGCGCGATGATCGCCGCCTCCGTGGCCGCATCGACGCCCGCGAAGGGCTCATCCATCAAGTAAAGGTCGCTTTCCTGAGCGAGCGCCCGCGCCAAAAAAACCCGCTGCTGCTGCCCGCCGGAAAGATTCCCGATCTGCCGCTTCGCATAGGGCTGCAAGGAGACCTTGTCGAGACAGTCGCGGGCGATCTCGTGATCCCGCTTCGTCGGCCGTTGCCCCAAGCGCAGACGCCCGTAACGCCCCATCAACACCACATCCATCACGTTGACCGGAAAATCCCAGTCTACCGACTCCCGCTGCGGCACGTAGCCCACCCGATGGCTGTTCTTCTTGTAGGACTCGCCGAAAATCTTCACCCACCCGCTCGAAAGCGGCAGCAGCCCCATCACGGCTTTGATGAATGTGGACTTCCCCGCCCCATTCGGCCCGACGATGCCGACGAGGCTGCCCGGCGGCACGGCCAGGTCGAGACCATACAGCACCGGCTTCTGGTGATAGGCCACGCTGAGGTCATGCACCTCCAGTGGGATGGTCGTGTCGGTTTGGACGAGAGTCGTCATACAGCAAGGGATACCTCTAGTCGGAAAGCGCCGTCGCGCAGGCGAATTGTATCGAATTCCATAATTTTGTTGGTGTGACAAATCCGGCGGCGACGATAATAATAGTCTCAGATCAAATGAATTATCCTGACGAATTCGACAGTGTGGCATGGGATCCGGTCAATGGCTTCACCGCGCCCTTCATCTCGCATTAAATGCGAATTCAACCGTTCATCGAGACGCCATTCCAGACTCCCCTGTTCCTCGTGCCAGACAGGCCGTCGTGCTTGCTGGCGAAGCGCTCCTCATGAATGCTTGTCAGGTGATCTCACCTCGCCATTCCTTTTCGGCGTCCGCTCCCGGCCCCGCGCCGTTGAGCCGGATCGCTCGTCCTGAGTCCCAAACCGGGACTCGTTTGACTTCAACCCTCATGAGTTCAGGAATGCGTGACCATCAGCCACGCTGACTCCAGCGTCGATGCTGACGGTCAATGGAGTTCCATTTTCCGAAACGCTCTGGCCATTGGTTCCATGGCGAACCGGTGAGCGGAATCCACCCCATTCCAGCCAGAGCCGCGTCCGCTTTTCGGCTCACCGGCTTCTCGGTGAGCGGAGGGAGTCGCGATGTCAATACCGTCACTATCCTGCGGGTAGGCGTGTTCTCTCCGCCATGCCGCGCTCGCTCCGCGCCGCGAGAGGCAAGCCCCTCTCCACCCAGAGCGGAGGCAAGCCTCCGCACTCCAGAGCGTGCTTCATGGTCGCCACGCCGGCCTCACGGCAGCGGAAAGCCGGCGTTGAGGGCGCGCACTTCTTCGCGGATGCGGTGGAGGGCGGCGGTGTCTTCCGGCGCGGCGAGGGCGGCGGCGATCCAGCCGGCGATGCGGGCCATTTCCGCTTCTTTCAGGCCGCGGGTGGTCACGGCCGGCGTGCCGATGCGGATGCCGCTGGGCCGCACGGGCGACGCGGTGTCGAAGGGGATGGCGTTCTTGTTGACGGTGATGCCGGCTTCGTCGAGCGCCTCCTGGGCGATCTTGCCATTGAGGTTTTTCGGACGGAGATCGACCAACGCGAGATGGTTGTCCGTGCCGCCGGAGACGATGCGGAACCCATGGCTCGTCAGCGCGTCCGCGAGCGCGGCGGCGTTTTTCACCACCTGCTGCTGGTATTGTTTGAAGCCGGGTTGCAGCGCTTCGTGGAAACACACCGCCTTTCCGGCGATGACGTGCATGAGCGGGCCGCCCTGGGTGCCAGGGAAAACCATGGCGTCGATCTTCTTCGCGTATTCCTCGCGGCAGAGGATGACGCCGCCGCGCGGGCCGCGCAGGGATTTGTGGGTGGTGCTGGTGACGAAATCCGCGTGCGGCACCGGCGAGGGATGCGCGCCGCCGGCGACGAGGCCCGCGATGTGCGCCATATCGACGAAGAGATACGCGCCCACCGATTTGGCGATGGCGGCCATGCGTTCGAAATCGATGATCCGCGGATAGGCGCTCGCGCCCGCGGTGATCATTTTCGGCTTCACCTCCTCGGCCTGCCGTTGCAGCGCGTCGTAGTCGATCCGCTCGTCCTGCTCGCTCACACCGTAGTGAACGACCTCGAAGAATTTGCCGGAGAAATTCGCCGGATGGCCGTGGGTGAGGTGGCCGCCGTGGGCGAGATTCATGGTGAGGATGCGGTCGCCGGGCGCGAGCACGGAGTAATACACCGCGGCATTCGCCTGCGAGCCGGAATGCGGCTGCACGTTGGCGTGGTCGGCGCCGAAGAGTTCCTTGAGGCGGTCGAGCGCGAGTTGCTCGATCACGTCCACGTTCTCGCAGCCGCCATACCAGCGTTTGCCGGGATATCCTTCGGCATATTTGTTGGTGAGGCAGGAGCCCTGCGCCTCCATCACCGCGCGCGAGGTGAAGTTTTCCGACGCGATGAGTTCGATATTCTGCCGCTGGCGCGTGAGTTCGGCGCGGATGGAATCGCTCACCGCCTTGTCCACTTGGTCGAGGCGCGGGCGGCGGTTCATTTTCTCCACGCGGCGCTCGTGGCGGCCGCCGTCGAATTCCGTGGCCAAAAACGCGTCGAGGATTTCCCGCGCCTGGCTGGGCGTGGTGGTGGAGCCGGAGAGGCAGAGAATGTTGGCGTCGTTGTGGTGGCGGGTGATGCGCGCGGTGGCGGCGTCATGCACCACGGCGGCCTGGATGCCGGGCGTGCGATTGGCGGCGATGCTCATGCCGATGCCGGTGGTGCAGATGAGAATGCCGCGGTTGGCGGGATCGGCCAGCACCCCCTCGACCACGCCGGGCACGAAGTCCGGGTAATCCACCGAGTCCTTGCCCTGCGTTCCGAGGTCGGTGAAGGGCAGCCCCTTTTCCTTGAGATGCGCCACCAGCGCGTCTTTGAGTTCGACCCCGCCGTGATCGGCCCCGAGGAACAAGGCCCCGAGGGCGGTGGCGGCGGGCGTGGCAGGGAGAGTGGCGGGGGTGTCGGCGGTCAGGCGCATGGTATGGATGGCGGTCGTAGCGGTCTCGGGGGCGAGGGACGTGGTTGGAATGGGGGAGAGGATGGAAGCGGCGGGAGCCGCCGGCGGCGCGCCGGCGGCGTGGTGTTTGTCGAAAGTCTCGTCGATGTAGCGCCGCAGCCAGGGCAGCGATTGCTCCAGGGACTCGCGCGTGATGAGGTAGGCCTCGCGTCCCAAACCGATGGGGTCCAGCACATCGCGACCCATGTGTTTGGGGTCGGGGTTGAACTCGGTGACAAGATACGTCTTGTCGGCCGCGTCGGGAAAGGCTTCCTCGATGGCGTCGCGGTGATCGCGCGTCATGGCGAAAATGTGGGTCGCGGCGGCGGCGAGCTTCTTGGTCAACGGCTGGCTGCGGAAGTAGGCGAGGTCGATGCCGCGCTCTTTCAACACCGAAAGCGTGTGCGCGCTGGCCGCTTGTCCCGGATACGCCGCGAGGCCGGCCGACGCGACCTCGAAGTCGGGCCGGTCCGCGACCATCCGCCGGAACAAGCCTTCCGCCATCGGGCTGCGGCAGATGTTTCCGGTGCAGACGAAAAGAACATGCTTTTTCAAGGGAATCCTGGGTGCGGAGGCTGGTGGTTCTGAAGGGCGCGGGTCGCGCGGCGGGCGCACAACCAACCCGCACTCGGCCCTTCCGCCAGTCGTTTTTCCAGGGAGGTATCGGCCGGTTCAAGGCCGAAAGGCTCAGGGCGTATCTATCATTTTATTTAAAATACTCTAATGACGAGGACTTCCGGCCCAACCACAACCTCAACGAGCCGCGCCGGCCCGCGCGCGGTCGATGACGAAATCCACCAACTCACGGGAGCGGAAAAAGCCGTGATAGTAATTGTGGCCTTGTCCCTTGAGCACGATCAGCCGGAGGAGGGACTCCACGCCCGCCTCCCGGTAATGCCGGAGGAACTCGTGGGAGTTTTGTTCGAGGGGCACGACGTGATCCACGTCGCCATGCACGAGACAAACCGGGATCCTGGCCTGCGCCAGCTCGCCGAGACGGTGGACGGGATTGAACTCCGCCAGGCGTGACTCCAGTTCTTCCGCGGTCAGGCCATACGCGGGAGCGGCTTTGGCCAGGTCCGGATACGAGCGCAAGTCATAAACCGGATAAATCCCGGCGATCCCCGCGACGCGTTCCGGGTGAGCCAACGCCCAACTGCTCGTCCACAGCCCGCCGCGACTGCGCCCCAGCAGACACGGCTTGGATGCAAAACCCTTTTGCCCGACCAACATATCATAGAGAGCATCGAAAGCCTGGTGGCTGCGCGGGCTGCCATAGGCTTCGCCGACATCCACGCCCGCCACGGCGATCCCGTGCATCAAAAATCGCTCGTGCATCCAGCGCTCCGCCTCGTCGGGGTAACCGGGCAGCGTCGGGGCATAAAAAACCCATGGCTGCGGCGTGCTCCGAAGGGCCTTGGGGGGCCACATCACAAATGCGGGACGGTCCGCGACGGTGAGCTCCTCGCGCGGCACATCCAGTTTGGCAGGCGCGACGCCGGAGATCGCCACGGATTCCGTCAAGGCCGTGGCCTCGCTCGCCAATTGTTGTTCCAGCCACGGAATGACTTTCCCGGTCCACAAGCGGGCGTGCTCCCGCAAGCCCTCCTCGCTGAAATGCACGCCCCGGCCCCCTTGCTCGCGCAGTGGACCCGTCAGCGCGTCGGTGTCCGGCCCCGGCAGCGCCACGCCGGAGCGCCCCACCGCGGCCTGTGCCGCGCGGAGGTCGGGCGAGCCGGGGTCTTCCGGGGAATGATAGCTGGCTTGCGCCACGAACCACGGCGCGTTCCAGCCGAGGGATCGCCGCGTCTCGTGGATCAAGTGCGCGAGGTATTTTTGATAAAGCTCGCCGGAGAGCGTGCGCGAGGCGTCGGCTTGATTGGCATCCGACTCGCCTTGATGCCACAGCACCGCTCGGAAACTGCGCGGCCCCAGCGGCTGCAGGCGCGAGATCAGCGCGGCGAACAACTCGCCGTTGCTTTCCCATTCCTGCTCCGAAACCTGCGTGACACGGTGGGTCAAAGTCGGAGGATTGGGAAATCGCGTCCCGCGTGGCAGCCATTCGCGCACACTGGTCGCGCCGACGCCGGCGGCCACGACGCCCACGGGAACCTTGAAATGCCCGGCCATCGCCTCGGCAAACGGCAGGATGAAACTGCCGCCTTCCCCGCTGGCGCCGGGCAGGGGATCCTGCGCGGGCTTCCATTCCGAGCCGGTGAAGACCATGACCCGGTCAAAGCGCGCGCGTTGCCGGACCTCGCCGTGGTTGGCGGCATTCGATTGACCGGCGATGACAAAAATCTCGCCCACGCCGAGGCGCTCGACGTTCGCTTCCGCCACCATGACCGGCCCGCGCCGGACCCGCGCCCCCAAGGAGTAAAATCCGCCCGGCGTCGTCTCCACTTCCGCACGGAACGTCGTTTGTCCTTCGTTCAGATAAACCGCTGGACGCCAATCTTCGGCACGAGGGGCGCCCGTCAGGCGCACTTCCAACACATCGCCTTCCTGGATGCCGGCGGACACCGTTCCCGTCACGAGGATGAGGCCGGTCTCGCGATCCAGCCGTTGAAAGATTTGGCCGGGTTGCGGAGACGCTAATTGCAGGGTGAGGGCAGGGAAATCCTCCTCGGCCTGAGCAACGAGTGACATCAGGCCGAAAATCAACGCCGCCTTGAGCGCCCGGAGCGCCTTCCCGATCAAATGCTTCATGGCGGCCAGGCTAGCAAGCTTTCCGGAGCGGACCAACTGAAACCACGAAGGCTCCGGCGCGAGGACAAGGGAGGTGGGGAGAGGTCGGTCAGCCTTCAACCGGCTCCTGAGCAGCGGGCGCGGGTTCAGGCGCGGCGGCGGCGGCGGCTTTTTCCTTGTCGCGCAGGTAGGCCTTGCGGCTCATTTTCACGCGGCCCTTTTCATCGATGCCGATGCACTTGGCGGAGACGATGTCGCCGACGCGGACGATGTCTTCGACCTGGTTGACGCGGAAGTCGGCCAGCTCGGAAACGTGGATGAGGCCGTCGCGACCGGGCAGCACTTCCATGAAGGCGCCGAAGTTCGTCGTGCTGACGATGCGGCCTTCGTAGGTGGCGCCGATCTCGATCTCGGCGAACATGTTGCGCACTTTGCGCAGGGCGGCGTCGAGGCCGGCCTGGCTGGTGGAGTAGATGTGCACGGTGCCGTCGTCCTGGATGCTGATCTCGGTGCCGGTCTCGGCCTGGAGGGCCTTGATGTTCTTGCCCGAGGGGCCGATGAGCTCGCCGATGCGGTCCGGCGGGATGCTGGTGACGGCGATCTTCGGCGCGTAGGGGCTGAGCTGTTTGGCGGGAGTGGCAATGGCGGCGTTCATCGTCTCCAGCACGGTGAAGCGGCCGGTGCGGGCTATATGGATGGCTTCTTCCAACAGGCTGAGCGGGATGCCGGGGAGCTTGAGGTCGAGCTGGTAACCGGTCACGCCCTCGGTGGTGCCGCAGAGTTTGAAGTCCATGTCGCCGAAGTGATCCTCGCTGCCGATGATGTCGAGCAGGGGGGTGTAGCGGCTAAGGGCTCCGGATTCGTCGAATTCGGTGACGAGGCCGACGGAGATGCCGGCCACGGGGCGCTCCAGCGGCACGCCGGCGTTGAAGAGGGCCATCGAGCCCGCGCAGACCGAGGCCATCGAGGTCGAGCCGTTGGATTCCATCACCTCGCTGACGATGCGGATGGCGTAGGGGAAATCGCGGTCGTTCGGGATGAGCGCCTTGAGCGAGCGCTCGGCGAGATTGCCGTGGCCGATTTCGCGGCGGTTCTGGCCGCCGAAGCGTCCGGTCTCGCCGACGGAGAAGGGCGGGAAGTTGTAGTGAAGGAGGAAGGACTTGCTGCTCTCGCCGCCGGCGTAGCTGTCGAAGTTCTGCTTTTCGTCGAAGGGCGCGAGGGTGGCGATGGCGAGCGCCTGGGTTTCGCCGCGGGAGAAGAGCGCGCTGCCGTGGACCCGCGGGAGCAGGCCGGCCTCGGCGGTCAACGTCCGGATGGTGTTGTTGTCGCGGCCGTCGCAGCGCGCGCCTTTGTCGAGGATGGAGACGCGGAAGGCTTTCTTTTGCAGGTAATCGAAGGCCTGGCTGATCTCGAAGTCGGTGGCGTCGGCGTGGGCTTCGAGGATTTTGGCTTTGACCTCGTCCTTCAACGCGCCCACGGCCTGGCCGCGTTCGACCTTGCTCTTGCGGTAAAGCGCGTCCTCGATGCGGTCGCCCGCCACTTGGTAGGCGATGTCCAGGAGTTCGGAACGCACGGTCAGCGGCTTGTAGGCGCGGGGCGCTTTGCCGGCGAGGCGCTTGAGTTCCTCCTGCGCGGCGATGAGCGGCTGGATGTGCTCGTGCGCGAAGTGCAGCGCCTTGATGAATTCCTCGTCGGGCAACTCGGAGGCCTCGCCTTCGATCATCGCGACTTCGGTTTTCGTGCCAACATAGATGAGGTCGAGATCACTTTCTGCCCGTTGCTCTTGCGTCGGATTGACCACGAACTGCCCCTCGACGCGGCCCACGCGCACGGCGCCGATGGGGCCTTTGAAGGGGATGTCGGACACGGCGAGCGCGGCGGAAGCGCCGTTGATGCTCAGGATGTCGGGGTCATTGACCTGATCGGCGCTCAGCAGCAGGGCGACGATCTGCGTGTCGAAGAAGTAGTCTTTTGGGAAGAGCGGTCGCAACGGACGGTCGGTCATCCGGCAGACGATGATTTCCTTTTCGGTGGGGCGGCCTTCGCGTTTGAAGTAACCACCTGGGAATCTGCCGGCGGCGGCGGCTTTTTCCTTGTATTCCACGGAGAGGGGAAACCAATCCTGGCCGGGTTTCAACGAGGTCGCGGAGACGGCGGAGACGAAGACGATGGTGTCGCCGCTGCGGACGGTGACCGCGCCGTCGGCGAGTTTGCCCATCTTGCCGGTTTCAAAGGTGATGGGGGTCGAGCCGACCTGGCTCGTGATGGTATGGATGCTCATGTATTTGTGTTTGTTTTGCTTCTTTTTACGGGTAAAACGGACGTTGGATGAAGGGCGGTGAACAGCGGAAAACCGGGACGCGCTCGGAAAAACGGAGCGTCATCAACCGGGACTCAGCGTCGCCTGGCATCGGAACGAAAAAAGGCAGACACCCGCGTCTGCCCTGCCGGAGAATGGTGATGGAGGAATGATGGCCAGACAAGGCAAAGCGAAGACACGGACAACGTGCCCGATACCTGCCGTATGGTTTTTGAAGGAGGCTATAAAATGATCAATCACGAGCGGGATAAAAATCCGTCTTCTTTGGAGAACGCTGCGATATTTTGCGTGCGGAACAAAGCCCGAACGAGACCGGCCCATGCTGAATGACGGAGGAGGAAAGGCGGGGCCCAAGGCGTCACATTTTTGCATTCCGATATTTCGTGATGCAAATGACCAGGGAGGCCGCGGCGGCACCCGCCATCAACGCCCGTTCCCATTTTGCCGACCTTTCTTCGCGTCCCATCATCAGAATGCCAAATAACGCCACTCCGGAAGCCAGCCACACCCAGCGCCATTTGCCGGCGAGGTGGGAATGAGACAGCGGTTGGGGGTTCATGGGTTGAGATTAATGAATAGTGAATGAATACGCTGATCCAGGTCAACAAGTCAACCTCATTCGTCACCAACGGGCAGCCTTTGGCTGGCACGGAATCGATATCAATTCCCGACGGAAGACTACCGGCGGAGTTTCAGGCCGTCGCGAACTTTTTCGTAACGGGCCGGCTCCGTGGCGGCGAGATAATCCAACAGCTTGCGGCGCAAGGCCACCATTTGCAGCAGACCGCGGCGCGAGGCGTGGTCTTTCTTGTGGGTGGCGAGGTGCTGGGTGAGATGATTGATGCGCGTGGTCAGCAGCGCGACTTGCACGTCGGCGCTCCCGGTGTCGCCTTCGTGCAATTGGTATGGTTTGATGTCTTCGGTGATCTGGCTCATTCGAGTCGTGGGTGAATCGGCCGCCCTGGCCGAAAGGTCATTTTCTGGGAAATGAAAGGGCGTATTTTGAAACGTCCGCGGAGAGTTTTCAACCGTTTTTCTTGGACTTCTGAAGAATATCGCCTCACGCCGCATTTTTCAGCGACGCCAAGTCGATGACGAAACGGTATTTCACGTCGCTCTTGAGCAGGCGCTCGTAGGCGTCGTTGATCTGCTGGATGCCGATGAGTTCGATGTCGCTGGTGATGCCATGCTCGCCGCAGAAATCGAGCATCTCCTGCGTTTCGGGGATGCCGCCGATGCCGGAGCCGGCGAGCTGACGGCGAGGCAGCAGCAAACTGAACGCAGCCACGGGCAGGGGATGCTCGGGCGCGCCGACCAGCGTCAGCGTGCCGTCGAGCTTGAGCAGTTCGAGGTAGGCATTGAGGTCGTGCTGGGCGGAGACGCAGTCGAGGATGAAGTCGAAACTGCGGGTGTGGGCTTGCATTTCGGCCTCGTTTTTGGAGACGACGACTTCGTGCGCGCCCAAGCGCAGGGCGTCGTCCTTTTTCCCCGGCGAGGTGGTGAAGAGCACGACGTGCGCGCCGAAGGCTCGCGCGAATTTCACCCCCATGTGGCCGAGGCCGCCCAGCCCGACGACGCCGACCTTTTGCCCCGGCCCGACCTTCCAGTGACGCAAGGGCGAATACGTCGTGATGCCCGCGCAGAGCAGTGGTGCGGTGGCCGCGAGATCAAGCGTGGCCGGCACCTTGAGCACGTAGGCCTGATCGACGACGATGCCTTCCGCATACCCGCCGTAGGTCACGCCGCCGCTGTGTTTGTCAGGGCCGTTGTAGGTGAAGGTGGGGAAGCTATCGCAATATTGTTCGAGGCCGGCGCGACAATTGTCGCACGTGCGGCAGGAATCGACCATGCAGCCGACGGCGGCGAGGTCGCCGACGTTGAATTTGGTCACGCCGGAACCGACGGCGGTCACGCGTCCGACGATCTCGTGGCCGGGGACGCACGGGTAAACCGTGTTGTGCCATTCATTGCGAACTTGGTGCAGGTCGGAATGGCAGACCCCGCAGAAGAGGATTTCGATCTGCACATCCTCGGGAGCGGGCGCGCGGCGTTGGAGCGCGAAGGGCGCGAGCGGGCTGGTGGCGGAGGCGGCGGCGTAGGCTTTGGTGCTCATGGTTCGGGTGAATGGATGGATGGTGGATGAAACTGGGCGGTGGGGGGAGAATCACGATTCCACCAGACGTTTCATAGCTTCGTCGTAACGGTCGCCGGTGGCGGCGCCGGCGGGGAAGAGGCGGTCGAGTTCGGCTAGGTCGTCGGCGGTCAAGGTCACGTCCATCGCGCCCAGGTTGTCTTCCAGGTATTCGATCCGCTTGGTGCCGGGAATGGGGATGATGTCTTCACCTTGGGCGAGCAGCCACGCGAGCGCGAGTTGCGCCGGCGAGCACCCTTTGGCGGCGGCGAGGGCGCGGACCTTTTCCGCCAGCGCGAGGTTTTGCTCGAACGCGCCCTCTTGAAAGCGCGGCAAGAGGCGGCGGCCGTCGCTCGCGGCCAAGTCGGAGGGCTGGCTCAGCGCGCCGGTGAGGAAGCCGCGTCCCAGCGGGCTGAACGGCACGAAGGCGATGCCCAACTCGCGGCAGGTGGCCAGCACGCCGTTCGCCTCGGGATCGCGCGACCATAGCGAATACTCGCTTTGCAGCGCGGCGATGGGATGCACGGCGGCGGCGCGGCGCAGCGTTTCCGGCTTGGCTTCGGACAAGCCGAGCGCCCGCACTTTCCCCGCCGCGATCAATTCTGCCATCACGCCCACTGTTTCCTCAATGGGCCGGGTGGGATCGACCCGGTGTTGGTAAAACAAGTCGATGGTGTCGATCCCCAGCCGCCGCAGGCTCTCGTCGCAGACCTTGCGGATATTGGCCGGCGAGCTGTCCACGCCCGCCACCGGACGCGGCAGCGAGGTGTCGATCTTGAACCCGAACTTGGTGGCGATGACGAGATTTTCCCGCGACGTCTCGCCCAGGAACCGCCCGAGCAATTCCTCGTTCGTGTAAGGACCGTAAAGCTCCGCGGTGTCGAGGAAATTGCCGCCACGTTCCACATAGCGATGCAACACGCGGAGGGATTCGGCGTCATCGGGCGTGCCGTAGGCATAGGACATGCCCATGCAGCCGAGGCCGAGAGCGGACACGGAGAGACCGGAAGCGCCGAGATGGCGACGGGGAATGCGACTCATGGTGAATGGATCTTTGAGGAAAAGGCTGGGCACGCAGGTTACACCGGCGGCGGATTCCGGTCGAACCCGCGTTGGTGCCAATAGGGATAAATCGGCGTCACCGCGCTCGCGGCGTCGAGGGTCGCGATCTGCTCGGGCGTCAGCTTCCACCCCACCGCGCCGAGATTGGCGCGCAATTGGTCCTCGTTGCGCGCGCCGATGACGATGGTGGCCACGGTCGGGCGTTGCAGCAGCCAGTTGAGCGCGATCTGCGGCACGGTCTTGCCGGTTTCCGCCGCGATCGCGTCGATGGCATCCACGACCTTATAAAGATACTCCTCGTCCACCGGCGGCCCGGCATCGACATTGAGATCGGAGCGCAGGCGGCTGTTTTCCGGGAGCGGCTGCCCACGCCGGATCTTGCCCGTGAGCCGCGCCCAACCGAGTGGACTCCACACCACCGCGCCGACTTTCTGATCCAGCCCCAGCGGCATCAGCTCCCACTCATACTCACGACCGATCAGAGAATAATACGCCTGGTGCGCCACGTAGCGCGACCAGCCGTATTTTTCCGACACCGCCAGCGACTTCTGCAAATGCCAGCCGGAGAAATTCGACGCGCCGATGTAGCGGATTTTGCCCGCGCGCACCAGATCATCGAGCGTGGAAAGCGCCTCCTCCACCGGCGTTTGCGCGTCGAAACCGTGGAGTTGATATAGGTCGATGTAATCGGTGCGCAGCCGTTTCAGACTGCCCTCCACCGCGCGGATGAGATGGTGCCGCGAGGAGCCGACCTCGTTCGGCCCTTTGCCCGCGCGGAAGGTGCCTTTCGTCGAGATGAGCACCTGATCGCGCCGACCCTCCACCGCCTGGCCGAGGATTTCTTCCGCGCGCCCTTCCGAGTAAATATCCGCGCTGTCGAACATATTCAGCCCCGCCTCCAGCGCGATGTCCACCAGCCGGGTCGCCTCCGGCACGCCCGCGTTGCCCCACGCGCCGAATAATTTGTGATCGCCTCCGCCAAAAGTGCCGGTGCCGAGCGTCAACACGGGCACCTGGAAGCCCGAACCGCCGAGTAGTCTGTATTCCATAGGATGTGGTTGTCGTGAACTGCCAAGCTCAGTCATAGCACGTCACCGCAACCGGTCAATGCAAAAGTTCGATTTATATCGAACAACATCCTGGCCAAAGTGAGCCGGGTTAGAACCGAACTGACCATGTTACGCGAATAACCGAGCTCTACTAAGTTCCTGGATGTGATTATTGGATAATCGTATTTAAAGCTCAGCCCTCCGCGGCGGCCGTCTCCTGCAAGATGGCCTCGTCCCAATCCTTCCACACGGGATCGAACCCGCGGTGGCGGAGCAGGGCGGTGATTTCCTCGGGGGCGCGGTCGTCGGAAATATCGAATTGGCCGGTGGCGGTGGCGCAGGAGCGTTGTGGGGTCTCCAATTCCACGCGGCGGCCTTTGAGCGTGAGGTGCAGATCGCGGCGGCCCGCCCCGGTGTAGCCGCCCGGTTCGGTGTGGCTGCCGGCGCTCATCGTGGTGACGCCGAGGGGCAGCAAGGCGTCGCGCAGGGCGGCGGGTTCGCGCGTGCTCATGACGATGCCTGTTTGCGGGAAGCACACGCGGAAGGCGCACAGCACCTGGACGAAATGGCGGTCGTCCAGCGGATGCCCCGGCACGAAGCCGCCCGCGGCTGGACGCAGCCGCGGAAAGGCCACCGTGTAATGCGCCTTCCAGCAGCGGGTTTGCAAAAACTCCAGATGCGCGCCCAGCGCCAGCGCCTCGCGCCGCCAGTCGCTGAGGCCGAAGAGCGCGCCCAGCCCGATCTTGCGGAAGCCGGCGGCATACCCGCGCTCGGGACAGGCCAGGCGCCAGTCCATGTCCTTTTTCGGCCCCGCGGTGTGATAGGCCGCGTAGGCCGCGCGGTCGTAGGTTTCCTGAAACACCACCAACCCTTCCGCTCCGGCCTGCACCATGCGCGCGTATTCCGGCGTTTCCATCGGCGCCACCTCCACCTCCAGCATGGGGATGAAGGAACGCAGCGCCCGCAGGCATTCCTCGATATAGCCGCTGCTGACGAATTTCGGATGCTCGCCCGCCACCAGCAGGATGTGCCGGAAGCCTTTGGCCGCCAGATGCCGCGCCTCGGCGATCACCTGCTCCACGCCGAGGGTGACGCGGAAGATGGGATTGTCGCGCGAGAAGCCGCAATACGCGCAGTTGTTGATGCACTCGTTGCTCAGATACAACGGCGCGAACAGGCGCATCGTCTTGCCGAAATACTGCCGGGTAAGCGTGGCGGCCTCGCCGGCCAGCGCTTCCAATTCCTCCGGTCGCAAGGGCGCGAGCAACCGCTCCAATCGCCGCAAGAGCGGCGATTTCACCTCCGCCAACCGGTCCAGCCGGTCGGAAAATTCCGTGTAACGACCCATGTTCCAACGCCGCGCGCGATCCGCGGCTCGCTTTGCCATACACGTGCGCGGAGGATCGTCCATCGGGAGCTTTGCTTATTGGGGTTCCGTCGCGTGTAGAGGCCAAACAAACTGCTGGCACGCCGCG
>CAZQUC010000017.1:10326-21673 GCA_964596095.1 uncultured Enterobacteriaceae bacterium | reverse complement strand
GCGGAAGCTCCCGAACCGGTGACGGGCGCCGCAGAAGAGGTGATGGCGGACAGCGCGGTGTTGCACGGGCATGTGACCTTGGCGGGGGTGGCGTCAGCCCGTTTTGAATACGGACTGACACCCGCGCTCGGGCAGGTGACGGCGGCGCAACCGGTCAATGGCGGCGAAGGGAGCACGGTTTTGGTGAGCGCGGGGATCTCCGGGCTGGCGGCGAACACGACGTATTACTATCGGCTGGTGGCGACGGGAGCGGGAGCGCCGGTGGCTGGAGAAACCGCGGCCTTTGTCACGTCGGTCCTGGCTCCGGGCGCGACGACGCTGCCGCCGCAAAATGTCACGAACACCACGGCGACGTTCAGGGGCCGGGTGGTGGTCAACGACGCGGACACGCAGGTGTGGTTCGAATACGGACTGACCTCATTATATGGGAATACCAAGTCCCTGCCGTCGTTGCCCGGAGGGTTCGGGACGTTTGCGGCGACGGTCACCACGGAAATCGAAGGGCTGACGCCGGGGGCGACTTATCATTACCGGTTCGTGGCGTCGAGTGCGGGCGGCACGACCTACGGGCAGGGCGTGGTTTTCGAAGCGGTGACCGTGGGAGACGGGGGCGCGGCGACGGCGGCGCCCACCGTGGTGACGGGAGGGGTGAGCGGGGTGGAGCCGGGGACGGCGACGCTCGAAGGGCAGATCATGCCGCACGGGGGGGGCACGCTGGCGTGGTTCGAATACGGCCCGACGACCTCCTATGGGAGCCAGAGCTCGGCGCGCAGCGTGGGCAGCGGCACGGAGGCGGTGGCCGTGGCGCTGCCGGTGGAGGGGCTGGGGCCGCGCACGGTCTATCATTACCGGCTGGTGGGGGAAAACAGCGCGGGCGTGTCCCACGGGGCGGACGCGACCTTCACCACGCCGGACGCGCCGCCGGTGGTGAGGACGGGCGGGGCGGTGGCGCTCTCGACGACGAGCGCGCGATTGAGCGGCTGGGTGCGGGCGCGGCAGGCGGCGGCCACGGTGTTTTTCGATTACGGCACGGACGGGACAACCTTCCCCAACAGCCTGGCCGCCACGCCGGCGACGGTGGAGGGCGACGCGGAAACCCCGGTGAGCGCGGATCTCACGAACCTGCTGCAAAACGTGACGTATTATTACCGGTTGCGGGCGGAAAACATCGGCGGGGTGGGCACGGGTTCCACGGAATCGGTGGCGGTGGCGTTGCTCTCCGGCTTCGGGCAAGCGTTTCCGGAGCCGGTGCCGGCGGCGCAGCGCCAGGGGGCGGTGCGGGTGGTGCTGGCGCCCGCCGGGGTCGTAGGCGGCTGGCGCTTCGCGGGCGAGACGGCGTGGCGGGTCTCGAATGCCGGCGCGACCGGGCTGACGAGCGGCGCGCGGGTCATCGAATACCGACCGGTGGCGGGCCGCGAGCAGCCCGCCTCCGAAACCGTCACCGTGGTGAGCGGCGCGCCGGAAATGGTGCTGGAGCGGACGTATGAGCCGCTGGCCGGAGGCGGCGCGGGGGCGCTCACCGTGATCCTGAAACCCGATTCGCTGGCAGCTTCCGGGGTGCCCGTCGCCAGCCGCGCGCAATGGCGGCTCTTGGGCGAGGGCGACACGCAGTGGCGCGACGACGGCACGAGGCTCGCCGGGCTTTTCCCCGGCCACTATGTGGTGGAAGCCAAGCCGCTGGCCGGGCGGGTGACGCCGACGCCGGCCTCCGTGGCGGTGGAGAACGGCGGGGAGGCATCCCTCACGCTGACTTATATGCTGGCGGGCACTCCGGTGGGCGCGCCGATGGAGGTGGTCACCTACGAGGTGGCGGCGGAGAACCCGACGCGACCCTATGCCTATGTCGGCCAATTGCGCAGCCGGACGGGCGCGGGATCGGGGTTTGTGGTCAAGCCACGCGTGGTGGCGACGGCGGCGCATGTGGTTTTCGACGACGGGACGCTGAGCGCGGCCCCAGGGCTGGAGTGGCTCTTCCAGCGCGACGCCGGCGCGCACGAGCCGCTGCCGCTGACGCCGCGCGGGTTTTATCTGCTGGCGGGATATGCGGCGCAACGGCAGGCGGATAACAGTCCGGGTTCGGCCACGCCGCCCTCGCAGCATCTCGACGTGGCGGCGGTGTATTTCACGGCCGACGCGGGCCGCGGCGGCTACGGCGGGTTCCTCGCCAGCGATCTCGACCACAACGAATTCCTGCTTTCCTCCGCGCTGAAAACCGCGGCGGGCTACCCGCTCCACGGCATCACGCCGGCGCATCAGGGCCGCCTGCACGCCACCGCGCCCGCGGATCTCGCCTTTGCCCCGGCCTACGGGCGCACGTTCACCACGACCGCGTTTCACAGCAGTGGCGGCGCGTCGGGCGGCCCGCTCCTGGTGCAATACGGCGGCGTCTATTACCCGGCGGCGATCTATCTCGGCGGCTCGGGGCAATCGGTGGTGCGCGCCCTCGACAGCGCGACGGTGGAGTTGTTCGGCCTGGCCGAATTGAGCGGCGTGACCACGCCGGTGGAGGATCCGAGGGGAACCCTGGCGCTCACCGACACGACGGTGATCGACACGTCCGTCGCGGGGGCGGTGCGCGTCTTCATCGAGCCGGCGGAAGCGCGGCAGGCCGGAGGCGGCTGGCGGCTCAGCACCGGCACGGGTTACCAGCCGGGCGGCCGGCAAAAGAACGGCCTCGCGCCCGACACCTACACGCTGGAGCTGGCGACCCTTCCCGGCTTCCACCACCCGGCCCGCCAGGAGGTGGTGGTGACCGCCGGGCGGCTCACCAGCTACACGTTCACTTACGAAAAAATCGTGTTCGCGCCCGTGCTGGACGGGCCGGCTACGGTGGAGGGCACGCGCGGGCAGCCCTTTACTTACCAGATCACCGCCACCAACGAGCCGACGGCGTATTCGCTGACCGGCCCGCTGCCGGCGGGCGTGTCGCTCAATGCCGCGACCGGGGTGATCGCGGGCACCCTGCAGGAGGCGGGGACGTTTCCGGTGACGCTCGGCGCGACCAATGCCAGCGGCACGGGCACGCGGGCGTTGACGATCCTCGCGCGGCCCACGCTGGTCGACCAGTCCGCGACGATCACGTATGCCGAGCCGGCGAGCGTGCCCCTGGCGAGCAGCGAAAGCGGCGCGGGCGTGAGCTTCACCGCCACGCCGCTGCCGCCGGGGCTGACGCTGAATGCCGCCTCCGGGGTCATCTCCGGCACGCCGGAAGACGCGGGGATTTTCCCGGTGCCCATCGCCGTGACGAAAAACGGCGCGACGGCCACCGCCACGCTGACCCTCCGCATCAACGGCCCGCCGGCCCGCATCGTGGCGCCGCCGATCGCGCGGCGGACCATCGACCACGGCACCACCACCACCCTCACCGTGGACGCGACCGGCCTGCCGGCGCCCACCTATCAATGGTATCGCGGCGCGAGCGGCGACACGTCCAGCCCGGTGGCGGGAGCGACGGGGACGAGCTTCACCACGCCGGCGTTGACCGCCGGGGCGCTCTACTGGGTGCGGGTGTCCAATCTGACCGGCTCGGACGACAGCCCGACCTCGGAAATCAGCGTGGCCTTGCCCACCAACGCCCATCTCGCGGGGCTGACGCTGAGCGCGGGCGCGTTGTCTCCGGCCTTCGCGGCGGAGACGACCCTTTACACGGCGGAGACGCCGAACCCCGTCTCCAGCGTGCAGGTCACGCCGACGCTTTCCGACACCGGGGCGAGTGTCAGGGTCAACGGCCAGGCCGCGGTCTCGGGCCAGCCAAGCGCGGCGGTGGCCTTGTCGCCGGGAGAAAACGTCATCGCCGTGGAAGTCACCGCGCGCGATGGCGTGACCACGCGCACCTACACGGTGGCCATCCGCCGCGCCGCGCCGCTGGCGCTGACGACGCTGGCGGCCACGGAGGTGGGGGCGTCTTCGGCACGGTTGCGGGGCACGGTCACCCCGCACGGCCCGGCCACCGTGTTCTTTGAATACGGCCCGACGAGAGCCTATGGCCACGCCACCGCCGTGCAGAATGTGTCCGGCACGGCGGCGCTGTCGGTGAGCGCCGTCCTCTCCGGATTGGGCGCGGAAACGACCTATTATTACCGCCTCGTCGCGCAGAACGCGTCCGGCCTCACGCACGGCGCGGAGGTGTCCTTCACCACGCCCGCGCGCCCGCCGCTGGTCGCCACCGGCTCGGCAGTGGGAGCCAATGGCGGGGCGGCCACCTTGACCGGCGCGGTCAACCCGCTGGGCGCGGCCGCCACCGTGCAGTTCGAATACGGCCTGACCACGGCCTATGGCTCCACCACGCCGGCGCAGGCCATCACGGCGGGGACAGCCGTGCGCGACGTGTCCGCGCCCCTCACCGGCCTGCTCGCCGGGCGGACGTATCATTTCCGCCTTGTGGGCAGCAATGCCGCCGGCACGGCGCGGGGCGACGATGCGAGCTTCGTCGCGGGCGCGCATACCGGGGGCGACGGCGTGCCCGACGCCGCGCCCACCGTGGCCGCCGGCAGCGTGATCGACATCGGTCCGGACACCGCCACCCTGCGCGCCGCCATCACCCCTCACGATGGGACCACGCTGGCGTGGTTCGAATACGGCCCGGCCGACACGGAAGCCTATGGCAGCCGGACCGCCGCCACCGGGATGGGCAATGGCCTGACCGCGCTGCTCTTGAGCCAACCGGTGACGGGGCTGCGCCCGGGCACGGCGTATCACTTCCGCGCCGTGGCCGCCAACAGCCTCGGCACGACCACGGGCGTGGCGGTCCGCTTCACCACGCTCGCCTCGCCGCCCACGGTGGAAACCGGCGGGGCGGTGGCGCTCACCCCGTCGAGCGTGGAGTTGCACGGAGCCGTGCGGGCGGGCGGCGCGGCCACGCAGGTGTTTTTCGATTACGGCGCGGACCCGCTGGCGTTTTCCCACAGCGTCGCCGCCACGCCGGGCACGGTGACGGACGAGGCGGAAACCCCGGTGCGCGTGACGCTCGACGGTCTCGCCCCGGCCGCGACGTATTATTACCGGGTGCGCGCCGTCAATAGCGGCGGCTCCGGCACCGGCGAGGCGCGGCTGCTGCAACCCGCGCTGCTTTTCGGGCTGCGGCAGGTCTTTCCCGCTCCGGTGGCGGAAGCGGACCGCCGCCAGCAATTGACGATCACCTTGACCCCCGCGGGGATCGACGGCGGCTGGCGCTTTGCCGGCGAGCAGGAATGGCGCGCCTCGGGCGTGCCCGCCACCGGCCTCGCCACGGGCGACCGGCTCGTCGAGTTCAAGCCCGTGGCAGGCCATGTCCAGCCGGAGCCGGAAAGCGTCAGCCACGTGGCAGGCGAGCCGCCGATGGTGTTGGAACGCGCCTACACCCCGGCCACCGGGGCCGGCACGGGCACGCTCACCGTCACGCTCCGTCCTGCCGCCGTGGCCGCGGGGCAAGGGAGATGGCGCTTGCTCGGCGAGGGCGACACCGCCTGGCGCGCGAGCGGCGCGCCCCTGGCCGCGCTCCGGCCCGGCACCTATCTGGTGGAAGCGCGGACGGTGGACGGCCGGATCACCCCCGCGCCGCAGGCCGTGGTGGTGGCGCAAGGCGGCGCGGCCGCACTCGCGCTGACGTATTTCGAGGGCACGGTTCCCGCCACCGGCACGCTGCCCGCGCCGCTGCCCATCGAAACGGTCTCCGGCAACGACTCCCTGCCCTATGCCTGGGTCGGCCAGGTGCGCGGCCCGGTGCGCTCCGGCTCCGGCGTCGTCGTCAAACCTCGCGTGGTCGCCACGGCGGGGCATGTGGTTTTCGACGAAAGCACGCTCACCGCCGTGCCCGATTTGCAATGGCTCTTCCAGCGCGATCGCGACGTGCATGAGCCCGTGCCCCTGCGGCCGCGCGGCTATTACCTGCTCTCCGGCTATGCCGACCGGCGCGCGGCGGAGGCCACGCCCGGCTCCTTCACCACGGAGTCTCGGCAGCTCGATGTCGCCGCGTTGTATTTCGCGGAAAACGCGGGCCGCGGCGGCTACAGCGGTTTCCTGGCCAGCGATGCGGCCGACCACGAATCCCTGCTCTCCGACACGGTCAAAACCCTCGCCGGTTACGCCGCTCCGCCGCTGCCGGTCTCCCAACCCGGCCGGCTGCATGCCACGCCGCCGGCCCGGACGGCCTTCACTCGCCTTTCCGGCAAACTCTGGCAGACCACCGGCCTGCGCGGAGGGATTTCCGGCGGACCGCTCTTCGCGCAATACCAGGGCGGCCCGTTCTATCCCGCCGCCCTCGCCCTCGGCGGCAGCGCCCCCACCGTGGTGCGCGTCTTCGACAGCGAGGTCGTCACCCTCTTCACCCTCGCCGAAGAGAGCAGCGCCGCGGGGGATAATCACGTCGGCGGCGGTATCAGCCTGACCGGTTCCACCAGCGCCGGGAACGCCCAGGTAGGCGCGTTGAACGTTCTCTTGCTGCCCGCGGAGGTCCGCAACGCGGGAGCGGCCTGGCGGCGCGAAAATGGCGGCGGCTTCCGCAAACATAACATCCAGGAAGCCAACATTCCGCCCGGCACTCACAAGCTGCTTCTGGCTCCCGTGGCCGGTTACCAGACGCCCATCTCGCCCGAGGTCACCGTGACCGGCGGACAGCTCCGGACTTACACCTTCACCTATGCCCGGCTGGAGCCGGCCCCCGTGCTGGGAGGCGCGCCCACCCTCGAAGACACGCGCGGCCAAGCCGTCAGCTACCGGATCACCGCCAGCCATGAGCCGACCCGTTACTCCGTGGCCGGAGCGCTCCCGCTCGGCTTGAGCTTTGACCCCGAAACCGGAGAAATCACCGGCACGTTGCAGGAAGCCGGCGTCTTCTCCCTCACGCTGGGAGCGAGTAATTCCGGGGGCGCGAACACCCAAATACTGAGCATCACTTCGCTGCCGGTGGTGGAAGACCAGGAGGTGAGCGCCTGGATCCACCAGCCGCTGCCGCCCGACACCGGGCTCACCAGCAGCGAGAGCGGCGAAGGCGTGACCTGGGCCGCCACCGGTCTGCCCGCCGGGATCACGCTCGATCCCGCCACCGGCGCGCTTTCCGGCACGCCCACCACGCTGGGGACCACGCCGGTCTCCATCCGCGTGACCCGCGCCGGCGCCACCGCCACCGCCACGCTGACCTTCATCGTGAAAGAGCCCGCGCCGGAACTGGTGGGCGCCGCTACGCTCGCCGGCGTCCGTGGCGAGGCGGTCAGTTACCAAATCCTCGCCACCTCGTCGCCGACGAGTTACGGTGTCACCGGCACGTTGCCGGCGGGACTGCAACTGAATGCGACCACCGGATTGCTCCACGGCACCTTGGGAGCGGCGGGCGTGTTTCCCATCACCATTACCGCCACCAACACCGGGGGCACGGGGACCCAGCCGCTGACCATCACTTCCCTGCCGGTGATCGCCAACCAACCGCCGCTCACCGCCACCCTCGGCGAACCGCTGAGCGCGACGCTGACCAGCAGCGAAAGCGGCGCGGGCGTGAGCTACACCGCCACCGGCCTGCCCTCCTGGCTCACCCTCGCCCCTGCCACCGGCGTCTTGAGCGGCACGCCCGCGGTCGCAGATCTGGGCGCCACCGAGGTGACGATCCACGTGAGCCGGGGCGGCGCCACCTCCGCGCCAGCCACGCTCACCGTGACGGTGACCGCCACGCCCGTGCAGCTTTGGCGGATCGAGCATTTCGGCACTCCCGTCGAGACGGCCGCCGCCGCCGGCATCGCCGATCCCGATGGCGACGGATTCACCAACCTCGAAGAATACGCCGCCGGGACCGACCCCACGAAAGCAGGGAGCTTCTTCCAGACTTCCGGCTTCACCAAGACCGGCGCCATCGTCACCCTCGCCCTGCCGGGCCAAGCCGGCCGCCGCTACGAATTGCAGCGCCGCCTCGCCACGCCCGGTGCGACCTGGGACACTGTGGACGAGCAAAGGCCGGTGGCCACCGCGGGCCCTGTGTCCCTGAGCGATCCCGCCGCCCCCGCCGGCACGGCCCTCTACCGCGTGCAGGTCAGCGTTGTCCCCTGAGCCATGCCCCCTCCCTCTCATTGCCATATAATTTTATTATAGTGGCAATGAGACTTTGAAAAATGCCGCATCCAATGGGCCTGCCGCATTTTTTCATTTTTTCGCGCAAGGACGGCGCCGGTCTCCGTCTGGAGATGAAACACCATCTCCTCATGTCTCCATGAACCGATGTTACCTCCCTCTCCCGCTTTGACCGAAGGCGGGGGCGCCTCCATCGGCTCCTCCCGACCCGCGATTTCTCCATTCAAACCTCATTCTTCATGCATTATGAACCGGCATCCTCATCTTGGCACGGCATGGCTTCCGTTGTTGCTCCTGACCGCGCTTCCTTTGTTTTTTTGCACGCCCTCGCCGGAGAAAAAACCGGTCGCCATCTCCGAAGAAGCGCGACCGCCGGACGTGGCCACGCCCGTGCCGCCGCCGCCACTTCGCTCCGCGACTTCCGCACGGGATCCGCTTTCCCCCACCACCGTTCCGTCCTCGCCGGTTCGGAGAGCCGTTCCTTCCGCGGCCCTGGCGCCGTGGTTGGCCGGGTTCGACCGTCGTGACCCGAAGGTGGCCAAGTCGTATCTTCATCATCTCTCGCAATTGCTTCCAGGAGAAACCATTGAGTTGCGGTTGGCCGGACTTCGCTTGTCGGCGGTGGTGGACTCCCGCCGGATCGACGATGAAGTTATTTCATTCGGAATGCGCCTCCTCCAACCGGCGGGACGTTTCCAAGCGACACTGCGTGAGTCGGGCCGTCTGCAGGCGGAATTGTTTTTCGAGGGGGAAGCCATCGCTTTCGCTCTCTCCGGAATGGCGGAGGATGGGTATTGGCCGATGGAGCAGACCGAGGTCGCCGCGCTCCTGTGCCGTCCGGCGGGCAGCCGCTATGGCGTGGCCGAGAGCATGCCCCGGAGCTCGAAGCCGCCGCCACCTCGCTCGCCCGTGCCCCCCGGGATGGCCTTCGCTCCGCCGATTCTCAACAGCCTGCCGGGCGCTTCGCATGTGATTTATTGTGATTTCGACGGAGAAACCGTCACCCATCCCAAGTGGAACCATGGCCGGACCATTGTGGCGGAGCCGCATCCCAACGCGGACGACACGGCCTTCGTCACCAATGTGTGGAAGCGGGTGGCGGAGGATTTCGCTCCCTTTGCCGTCAACGTCACCACGAACCGGGCGGTCTTCGATGCCACCCCTATCTCCCGACGGGTGCATTGCATCATCACCCCCACGGATACGGCCGCTGATGGGGCGGGGGGCGTGGCCTACATCAGTTCTTTCGGCGACGGCACGCCTTGCTGGACGTTCAACCAGGATGAATACGGTTGCGCCGACACCATTTCCCATGAGGTCGGGCATGCGCTGGGCCTGCTCCACGACGGGCGTTCCGGGGGCGATGAATATTACGGCGGGCACGGAGCCGGCCGCACCGGTTGGGCGCCGATCATGGGCGCGGCCTGGAATGACATCGATGGGACGTTTCTCAATGAAGACGTGACGCAATGGAGCAAAGGGGAATACCCGAATGCCAACAACCGTCAGGACGATCTGGCCATCATCGCGAATCCGGCCACGAATGGGTTCGGATACCGCGCGGATGACAAAGGCAACACCCGCGCCACCGCCACCGCCCTCAAATTCGTCGGCGGCGCGGTGTCGGACAGCGGCATCATCGAACGGACAAGCGATGTCGATTGGTTTGTCTTCACCACCAGCGGCGGCCAGGTAATCCTCAGCGTCAACGTGCTCGATGTGAATTCCCGCTCCGCCCCCCAGCCCGGCGCGAATCTGGCGGTCGCGCTGCAACTTGCCGACGAAACCGGTGCCGTCCTGCACTCGGCCAATCCGACCGACACCCTGAGCGCCAGGATTTCCGCTCCGCTGGTGGCGGGCACCTACTATCTGCGCGTCGAAGGAGCGGGGCGCGGCACCGCGGCCACGGGCTTCACCGATTACGCCAGCCTCGGCGCCTACTCCATCACCGGCCTGGCGCCCCAGGAAGGCGTCGATGTCCTCGCCGTGGCGCCGGCGGCGCGGGAGATTCCGGAGGAGGGCGGAGAGTTCGATTTCGAGGTGATTTCCAACCAGGACTGGACCTGGAGCAGCGACGCCGCGTGGGTGACCAGCGAGGAGACGGGCCATCAAACCGGTCACCAGACGTTCCATTACACCGTGGCGGCTAATCCCGAAGTCACTTCCCGCACGGCGATCATCACGCTGAGCGCCGGCGGCCTGACGGCCACGCATCACCTCACCCAAGCCGGAGCGACTCCCGATGATCATGGCGACACGCTGGCGACCGCCACCCTCATCGCGCCCGGCTCCACCACCGAGGGGGAGCTGGAAACACCCGGTGACGAGGATGTCTTTCGCATTGAGATCACCACGCCCGGTCTGTTGGTGGCCGAAACCACCGGGAGCACCGATACCTATGGCTATTTGTTGGATGCCACGGGTGAAGAGCTGGCCAGGAACGACGATTCCTCCGGCACCAACTTCCGCCTCGCGCACGCGGTGGCCGCCGGCACTTACTATGTGCGGGTCCGTCACTACAGCAGTTTCGGCACCGGCGCCTACCGCTTCGTCTGCTCCTTGGACACCACCCCCGTGCTGAGTGTCTCCCCCGTCTCCCGGAATGTGTCGGATGCCGGCGGGAGTTACAGCTTCAATGTCAGTGCCAATGTGACTTGGTCGTGGGACGGAGGCGCCGATTGGATCACCGGCAGCGAGGCCGTCTCCCAAAACGGCAGCCAGCTTTTCGAATACACCGTGGCGCCCAATGCCACCGGTATCGCACGCAGCGCGATCATCCTCCTCGCCGGCGACGGCCTGAGCGCCGCCCATACGGTTACCCAATCTGGAGCGGGCATCGATGACCACGGTGACACGCCGGCCACGGCCACCGTCATCGAGCCCGACTCCACCACTGCGGGATGGATCGATCCCGAAAATGACGTGGATTATTTCCGCCTCGACATCCCCGAGGCCGGCGTCCTGCTGGTGAGGACTCTCGGTGACATCGACACCTATGGCACCCTTTTCGACGCCGACGGCCGTGTCGTCACGGAGAACGACGACGGCGACACCAACCTCAATTTCCGGATTTTCCGGCGGATCGCCGCGGGCGTCTATTACATCGAGGTGCGTCACTACAATCTGTTCGGCACGGGCTTCTACCAACTCGTCAGCCGGTTCACGCCCGGCCAGGAAGAAGATGACCACGGCGACACGCCGGCCACCGCCACTGTCATCGAGCCCGACTCCACCACCGCGGGATGGATCGATCCCGAGGGCGATGTGGATTACTTCCGGATCGAAGTCCCCACCGCCGGCATGCTCGAGGTGA
>CAZQUC010000017.1:4438-10226 GCA_964596095.1 uncultured Enterobacteriaceae bacterium | reverse complement strand
GGCGATGTGGATTACTTCCGGATCGAAGTCCCCACCGCCGGCATGCTCGAGGTGAGAACCTTCGGTGGCATTGACACTTACGGCACTCTCTATGACACCGACAGCCGGATCGTCACGGAGAACGACGACGACGACGACATCGGCCACAATTTCCTGATCTCACGACATGTTGCCGCCGGCGTTTATTACATCGAAGTGCGTCACTACGATCTGTTTGGCACGGGCTCCTACCAACTCGTCAGCCAGTTCACGCCCGGCGAGGGAGGGGATGACCACGGCGACACCCTGGCCACCGCCACTGTCATCGAACCCGACTCCACCACCGCGGGCCGCATCGATCCCGAGGGCGACGTGGATTACTTCCGGATCGAAGTCCCCACCGCCGGCACGCTCGAAGTGAGAACCCTCGGTGGCATTGACACTTACGGCACCCTCTATGACGCTGACGGCCGTTTCGTCACGGAGAACGACGACGACTTCGGCGACACCGGCTACAATTTCCTGATCTCACGACGTGTCGCCGCCGGCGTTTATTACATCGAAGTGCGTCACTATAGGTTGTTGGGCACCGGTCCCTATCAGCTCGTCAGCCGGTTCACGCCCGGCGAGGGAGGGGATGACCACGGCGATACGCTGGCCACGGCCACTGTCATCGAGCCCGACTCCACCACCGCGGGCCGCATCGATCCCGCGGACGACGTGGATTGCTTCCGGATCGAGATTCCCACCGCCGGCACGCTCGAGGTGAGAAGCTCCAGTCATTTCGATACCTATGGCGTTCTCTTCAACGCCAACGGCGATTTCATCACGGAAAGCGATGATGAGGGCGGCGGCCGCGATTTTCGGATTTCCTGGGAGGTCGTCCCGGGCGTGTATTACATCGAGGTCAGTCATTTCTCATTCTCGGCCACGGGCGCGTATCAATTGATTTCCCGGTTCGAGCCGGCCGGGGAGCCGTTGATCACCGACCATCCGGCTGATGCCACTCTGATCGCGGGAGAGTCGCACACCCTGCGCGTGCAGGCGGAGGGCGACGGAATAAGCTATCAATGGTATGTCGGCGCGGTCGGCGACACGAGCACGCCGATCGACGGCGCCACCGGCCCCGTGTTGGAGATCGCCCCGGTGACGACCCTTTCCTATTGGGTCTGGGTCGGAGCGGCCGGGGGCGGCCAGGATTCCGCCGGCGCGACCGTGACGGTCGATACCACCCCGGCTGGCGGCACGTGGACGGGCGTGGCTTCGGGTGTGGCTTCGACCTTGCGGGACGTGGCGTGGCTGGGCGACCTCTTCGTGGCCGTGGGTGATGGCGGGGTCATCCTCACCAGCCCGGATGGAGTGACCTGGACCAGCCAAGCTTCTGGCATCGGGCAACAATTGGAAAGTGTGGCCTGGAATGGCAACGAGTATGTGGCCGTCGGCGCGCAGGGCGCGGTCGTCTCCAGCACCGACGGAGTGATCTGGACCGCGCGCCACAGCGGCACAAGCGCGGAACTCAACGGCGTGGCCTGGAACGGCACGGCCTTCTGGGCGGTCGGGCCGGCCGGCTCGGTCCGGCACAGCCCGGATGGCCGGTCCTGGTCGGAAAGCGCCGCCAATGTGCCCGCACTCGACAATATCCACGCTCTGGACGGGGTGCTGTGCGCCGTCGGGCCGGACAATCTGCTGACCAGTTCCGATGGCACCCTCTGGACCCCGCGGCTGTCCACCTCGGACCTGTTTTATGATTCCGTGACCAGCAATGGCCAGGATTGGCTGACGGTTGGCAGCGATGGCGCGGTGCGGCTGAGTTCTGACCGGGGAGCCACCTGGACTCCGGCGCAAATCGTGGCCGACACTTGGCTGCGGGGGGCCGCTTCGGACGGCTCCGGCTTCGTGGTCGTCGGCAATGCCGGCGCCATCTACACCAGCCCTCAAGGCGCCGTCTGGACCCGGCGCGACAGTGGAGGCGACGGTATCCTGCACGCGGTGGCGTGGAATGGGCGATGCTATGTCGCCGTCGGAGAAAACGGCCGGATTCTCCGCTCCACCGGCGCCTGGTCCGGGGCCGCCGCGTCCACTTACGCCCAATGGGCCGCCTCCTGGGGATTGACGGAAGGCGCCGGCGCGCCCACGGCGGATTGGGATGGCGATGGAACGCCCAACGTTCTGGAATTCATCACCGGCGCCCGCCCCGGAGATCCCGCTCCGCGCGCCTTGGCTTATCCAAGCGTAAGCTTCGATCCCATCGCTGATCAAGTAACCGTCACCTACCCATTCAACCCCCGGGCCGCTGGGTTGGAAGCCGGTGTCCAAGTCAGCACGGACCTGAGCCATTGGGGGGACGTCTTCCCGACGATCTCCAGCGATGGCTCGGGTTATACGGAATGGCATCGTGTCGTCCTGTCGCGCTCCCTCTTTCCCGCCGCCTCTTTCCGTTTCACCTACCGATTGCCCTGACGCAGCCCCCCCGACGCGGAAGTGTCATTCGGAAAAAACTCCTTGAATCTCAGCCAGTTTCCGAGGGTAGTTCCGTCTGCCGGATCCCCTTCCCTTTCCATCCCAACCCACCATCCAACCATCGGCGTTGGCCTCAACACCAGGCCCCGCTCCGTCCCATAACGGAGCGGGGCGATTTTTTTGCGAAATCTCCGCAAGTTTCCGACCTCTCTCCCTCAGTCTCATGTGGGAAATGCTGTCTTCCACCAAGTCACCAACCGATCACCATTATGAAAAATCCATTCCAACTGCTCAATCTTCCCGCTTGCTCGTCAATGCCCTCCGCTTCACCGGAATCTCTGCGATCCAGGTCGAAGGGAGTCATCATGGGGCTCCGTCACGCCATGGGCCGGCCCCTCCGCTGGTATGGCAACCTCAGCCTGATGGACCAAGGCCGATTGCAGGGATTGGCCTACGGTTTCGGCGCCGTGCTGCTTCCTCTCCTGGTCTCCGCCGCGGTATGGTCAAGCCCATCCACGACCCTGCCGCCGGATGGACCCGTCGCGAGCGCGGAAGCGAAGGCCGCGCCTCCTGCGCCGTCCTCTGCGGAGACGACCGTGGATCTGGAAGCCCTGCGGCGGCAAACCGAGCGGGAAATCCCGGCCGCGGTGGCCACGGCCCTGCAACGACGGGACCACGACGAGCGCGCGCGGCACGAGGCGGCCCGTCGCCGCCAGCAGGCCTTGGAGGAAGAGAACCATCTCTTGCGGAATGAGCGTGATGAAATGAAGCGCCGGGCCGCCTTCTACCGGGGACAGGCCGATCGTTACTACCTCGAAGCCTCCGTGCAGGTGCATGATTTCGTGCAACGCGGCCGTCTGCTCTACTCCAACGGGGAGGCGACCGACGTCTGGGCCGTCAATACCGCGTCCGTCGTGCCCTGAAAGCGTGGCATGGGCGAACTCCTCACCCGATGCCGAGGGCATGGAGACACTCCGCCACTTTCGCCCGGTCGGCGGCGTCGAAGCGGTCCAGCGGCTCGGCGGGGAGGTCATCGCACAATCCCAGCAGACTCAGCGCGCACTTGAGGCTGCGCAGGTAGCTGGAGGGATGGGGGTTCACGTTGTAGAGCGTGCCGACAAGCCGGGCGACGCGCGTCTGCAACGGCCGCACACGCGCGAGATCGCCGGCGGCGGCGGCCTCATACAACTCGACATACAAACGAGGCAGCAGATTCGCGCCGCCACAGATGCCGCCGTGGCCGCCGAGCAGGACGGTCTCCGCCATCAACGCTTCGGGGCCGGCGAGGAACGATTTGCCGGGATGCGTTGCGAGGAGGCGCATGGCTTGGTGAAACAAGCCCAAGTCTCCCGAGCTATCCTTGAAGCCGGCGACCTGTGGCCATTCCAGCACGGCGGCGAGCACCTCCAGCTCCACTTTGACCTTGGTGCAGGACGGGATGCTGTAGAGATACACCGGCAGCGGCAGCCGCGGCACAAGGCGCTCGAAATACGCGAGCAGTTCCGGTTGGGAGAGCGGGAAATAATACGGGGTGGACAAGACCAGCGCCGTCGCACCCGCTTGCGCCGCGTGCTCGGCCAAAGCCAGCGTTTCGCTTGCGGCGGTGTGGGTCACACCGGCGAGCACCGGCACACGACCGGCGACGGCGCGGCAAGCTTCCGAAATCACCTCGCGCTTCACCTGCTCGGTGAGTCCCGCGAATTCCCCGGTGGTGCCCAGCACGAAGATCCCATGCACACCGGCCGCGAGCACGTGCTCGACCAAGCGTTCGAGAGCGGGAACGTCGAGATGGTCACGATCCCGCAAAGGCGTGACGAGGGGGGGAATGATGCCGCGGAGGGGAGCCGGAAGTGTGGACATGATTGGGGAATGCAATGGATGGGAAAAACAACGATGGAGTGGTCTCAGCGGTCAAGGTCCGGGCGCGGACGGATCATCCACATGATGACCGCGGACAGGGCACAGCATCCCGCGAAGGCGCCGAAAATCACGTTCAACGGCAGGCTTTGATCACGCATGACACCGAAACTCCAATCGGCGAAGCCACCGCAACTGATGCTGACCAGGTTCATGATGCCGTAGCCGGTGGCGCGCAGTTCGGGCCGGACGATCTGGCACAGGATCGGCATATTGTTGCCATCGAAAAACCCCCACCCCAGACCGAAGAGCGCTAGGAACGCCACCGTGATCCACAGCGCGGAGGCATTGCCCACGCCGAACAAGGCGGGGATCATCAGGACCATGCCGAGCGCGCTGATGTGGATGCGTCCGCGCTGATGAGCGCGCATCCAGCGATCCGCGAGCACGCCGCCGAGCAGCACGCCGGTCAGTGACGCGAGATTGACATACAGGGTGGAAGACACCCCGGCAAGGCCCTGGCCGATGGAGAATTTTTCCTTGAGGATGGCCGGCATCCAATCCTTCACCACCCAGCCGGCCAGCGCCGGCAACGTGAAGCAGGCCACCAGCATCCAGAACGAAGGATTGCCCGCCAGCTCCCGGAAAGCCCGGCCCACTCCCGGTTTCGCTTCCGCCTCCGTGTGGACGCGCGGCGCATTCCGGAGCAGGAAAAACAAGGGCACGGCATAAATCATGCCCACCAGACCGGCCATGTCGAAAGCCCAGCGCCAGCCATGATGCGGCGAATCCGCCGCATAACCACTGAACCCACCGACGATGATACCGACATAAATGGCCATCTGGTGGACCCCCACCGCCCGCGAGCGGGTGCCTCCCGCATGATAGTCGGCGATCAGCGCCAGTGCCGCCGGGATGTAACACGCCTCGCTGACGCCCATCAGCGCGCGCGTCCACACCAGTTGATCGTAAGTCTGCGCATGACCGGTCGCCCACGTGATCAACGACCACACGAAGAGGCTGGCGCAGATGAGGAGTTTTTTGTTGAACCGGTCGGCGAGATACCCACCGACCGGGCTGAGCAAGGCATAGACCCACTTGAACCATGCGGGCAGCAGCCCCCATTTCGCTTCCGAATCCAAGTCCGGGATGTCCGCCATCACGGAGAACTTCATGGCCGCCAACATCTGACGATCCATGTAGTTCAAGAGCGCCACCGGCCACAGCAGGCCGACAACGATCCAAGCATAACGGGTGAGCGCGGGGGTGGCGGGGGAATTCATGAGCGCGCCGATTTCTAGCGCACTCCCCTCCCCTCGTCGAGCCGGATTGCCTTTTCCTCAACCACTGGCCATTCACACTCTCACATGGTTTATTCAAAAAACCGGCATCCCTATGTATCCGAGAGGGACGATCGATAGCAGCAATATCAATAGCACGACGATTACACTCCTCCTCCAAAGAACGACCCCTTACAGCGTTGTTCGTTAAG
>CAZQUC010000017.1:0-4338 GCA_964596095.1 uncultured Enterobacteriaceae bacterium | reverse complement strand
GTCTGGTGGTCTTCGGCGGCCGTGGGCAGGGGGATGAGAATCGTGGCCACGCCGAAATGGGCCAGCTCCGCCAAACTGGAGCCGCCGGAGCGCGCCACGCACACATCGACGATGGGATAGGCGAGGTCCAGTCGGCCATGAAAGGGCGCGATGAAGGCCTGCAAGGCGGTTTTCGCCACCGCCGCGCGCACTTCTTCCTCATCCAGCATTCCGGTCAGCCACAGCAGTTGCACCGTCGCGGGATCCAGGCCGGGCAAGGCGGCGAGCACTGCCTGGTTTACGCCACGCGCGCCCTGGCTGCCGCCGGTGATGAGGAGGGTGCGTTTGGCGGGATCGAGTTGGAAAAATCCGTAGGAAACCGCCTTGTCCGATGGCGCGAGCATGGAGGAACGCAGCGGCGTGCCCACCACGCGCGTGTCCTTGCCGGGAAAATACGTTTCGCAGCCGGGGATCCCTAACAAAATAACATCGCAAAACCGCGCGGTGAAGCGATTGGCCTTGCCGGGGATGGCGTTCGACTCGTGGATGAAGGTGCGCGCGCCCACGCCGCGACCGGCCAGCGCAGGCGGCAGCGAGGTGAAGCCGCCCATGCCCACCACGGCCTGGGCTCCGAAATCGCGCACGATCCGTTTCGTCTGGCGCAAGGTCCGCCAGAATTTCCACCCGAAGGAAATGATCTGCGGCGAGAGCAGCGACGGCAGGCCGATGCCGGGCACGGTGGCGAAGGTCAGTTCGGGGTGATCCTGCGCCGCCACGGCATCGACTTTCTTTTCGGAGATGAGGAGCAGCACCTCATGCCCGCGCGCGCGCAGGCTCTGGGCCACGGCGATGCCGGGAAACAAATGGCCGCCCGTGCCGCCACAAGCGATGATAACGCGGAGTTTCATGCGAAGCGCCCACCCAATCCGCGGACGGCCCTCATTTCCAGCCCGAAATGACGGGATGAAAGAAGAACTCTCCCTTGCGGAGTTTTTTTGCCTGCGTGGCGCTTCGGCGTGTCCCCGGTTGAGCGAAATCCAAAAGGCTGCTACTTCATGGGTGTGAACACCGAATTTGCGCCGATCTTCAAGCTCGCCCGAGCCGAGCGCCTGCAACTGGTGGAAGACCTTTGGGACAGCATCGCGCGGGAGATTAGATTGGTTGGAAACTGGTGGCTACAGAATGGCGCTCAGGGCTTTTTTGCAGATGGACGCTGAAACCGAAGGAATGTCGTGCCGCGGTGGGCGGGACGCCCCCGCCACGAAGGGTCAGCCAACCTTGATGTCGGGGATCTGCATGGGGGCCTGGCCGCGCGTCAGATACCACGTGGCAAAGCCCGCGATGAGGGCCGCGATGATGAAGCCGACGATCATGAGCACCTTCATCAAGAGTTCCCGCTCTTTCAACGGTTGCGCCGTGCGGCGCCTTAGCTTTCGTCCACTGCGCGACGAGTAACCCACCCCTCGCATGCGCTGGGCGGCTTCGAACATCTCCTCTGTGGAATACTGCGGCTTTTCTGGTTCGAGAGACATGGACTGGCGGAGGGAAAGATGAATCCGGTGAAGTTTTCGTCAATAGGGTGATTCGTCCCGCATTCCCGGGAGCAGGTGGAGCCGTTTTCAGACGCATGCCGCCCGGGCTGGTTACGTCGGGCGGGTGTCAGCCATCTATTGCCCGGATTGACCGGCGATGCCAGCGGGCGGGGTTTCCCCGGCTGGATCGATCACCGTGGCGGTGACTGAAAAGACGACGGCTTTCTGCTTGAAGCGGGTGGCGTGGGTCCGGAAGAGGCGGCCGAGGAACGGGATGTCCCCCAGAATCGGGGTTTTGTCCTCCACCGATTGGGTTTCATCCACATTCAAGGCCGCGATGACCATGGTGCAACCGCTGTAGAGGGTGACCTTGATCGGTCCATCGCTGCGATTGGTCTTGAACACGGGCTGCAGGATTTCATTCGGAGTGAGGATTTGCGGCGGCTGGTTGGTGCCGACGTAGGTCTGGATCGGCGTGCCGTAATTCACAAAGCCCTCGAAATCACTAAAGTGCGGTGTGACGTCGATGTCGATGGTGCGGTTGTCCCCTCCCACCGTGGCCTCCACTTCGAAATAATGCCCCAGTTTTTTGGTTTCGAACGTCGTCGGCGTGGTCGGGGTGACCGGGAAGGTGTTGGTGCCGCCGCCGGTGCTGAAGCCCTGGCCGGTGGTGAGGTTGATGAAGGAACTGCCGCCTCCACCGAAATCCTGCGGGATTTCCGGCGGCTCGAATTCGGTGGGATAGATGAATTCCCGGATGACTTCGACGCGCGCCCGGTAGCCACTCTTGGTCAGGACTGCGGGAGTGGAGAGAACATCGAAGCCTTTTTTCTGATTGATCCCCCGCATGACCACTTGGAATTGCGGGTCGGTGTAAACGCCGGCAAGGCCGAACACGCCGGGGGCTTTCTGCGTCAGATCGATGCCGCGCTGGGCGGAACTCAGAAGATGGTCGATGCTGTTGGGCTGGATCGCGGCGTTGCCCGAGCGGTTGCCCGCCGTCAAGGGGTATTGACCCACCGGAGCCGCTCCACTATAAGGCGGGACGAGCGGAAAATTCTGCGCTTGGGAATCGGAACTGCCGACCTGGTTGCCGATGGTGCCGCCGCTGGCGAAGGTTTTGTTGCTGCCGCCGATGTTGAATTGGCCGAGCAGCCAATCGAAGCCGATCTCCTCGGAGTTTTCCTGATTCACCTCGATCATGCGGCATTGCAGATACACCTGCTTGGGCGCGCTGGCCAAGGCGGTGTCGATGATGGTGCGGATCATCTCATGATTGGTGGCGGTATTGCGCACCGTCATCATGCCGGTGACGGCGCTGAAATGCGCCGAGGCCCCTTCGGGAAAGGTCACGCCATTCTGGGCCAGGATATCCTGCGGGGAAACGCGGGTGAAGGCGGGGCCGCTGGGCGCGGCGCCGTCGGCAAAGGCATCGCTGCCGCCCAGCGAGGCGGCGGAGGCGGTGAAGAATCCCGGCGGCACGCGGTAGGGGCGCGTTTCCAGCGCGGAAGGATCGGCGGGGCCGATGGTCACGATGTAATCGTCGATCCTCACCTCGGTATTGGCCAGCTTGGCGATGGTATCGAGGACGTAATCCAGCGGCACGTCGCTGAGCGAGATGGACACGCGGCGGTTGCCGAGGGTGGCGTCTCCCGAGAGGACGATGTTGATTCCGCGTTTGGCGGGATCCGGCTCCGCGGTGTCCAGCGCTTTGCTTTGCATGGCAACGAATTGCACCGCCTCCTCGAGCGTGGCGTCCAGCAATTGGAACTGGGGGACAATGATGGTATGCACCTTCTCGCGAGCGGTGCGGCCGGCGCCGAAGGGCGAGCCCCCCAGTGCCTCGTGTGAGGAGGGCCCGATCCCCGCCTGTAGCCGAGCAGGCACGGCGGTCTCCCACAGCGCGTCCACGGCACGCAAGGCCGCCGTCCGGGTATGGCTGCGGCTGGACCGGTGATAATCGCTGACCTGCCCCTCGACCGCCTCCAGGCCGCGCCGGGCCGCCTTGTTGTAGCGGTCGATGACCAGCACGCGGTTGTAGGTCTCGGTGGCGCGGTCGAAATCTCCCAAGTCGTAATACCCTTGGGCAAGCCGCAGCAATTTGGCCACTTCCACGACATTGGACACGTGGCCGGGGGTATTGGCGGGATTGTAGTATTCCGGATCCTGAATCTGCTGCTTGAGCTTGAGGGCCGGCTGATAGTCGGGATTCCATCCCGGCAGGAGAACCCCGTCGAGCGCGGTATTGGCCTCGGCGTAGCGGGCATTCATCGCCAAGCTTTCGGCGTGAACCACGGAGACTTCGGAAAACGCATGCAAGGCCCGCCCGCGCAGCTCGGTGTTCGTCGGGGTGGCGGGCAGGATTTCATACGCCTCGCGATAGGCGACCACCGCGGCGGCGAAATCTTTTCCCTTCCGGGCGGTGTCGCCCTCTTCGATCAAGGCCAAGGCCCTCTGCACCAAGCCCTCGCGGCGGGCGATCTCGCGTTCCAACACGCTGGAGCCTCCCGGTCCGGCCCACGCCGCGTCCCCGCTCCAAAGTCCGAGCACCAAAGCGGTCGCCAGCGCCCGGGGCACCGCCGGAAGAATCCGTCGCAACTTGCGGGGAGGTGTCTGTTCGAGGCGTAGTTTCCGCATACGTTGGGGTAAAGGGCGTTGTTTAGAGCGGGTTCCCGGATTGGGCGAGTTTTTTTTCAGAGAAACGTAATATTTTTTGCCTCAGGCTCCGACAGGACGGCGCGGCCGGATTTTTTCCGCGAATTTCTTTACCGCCGGGACTCCGGCCGTCAAGATGCCGCTCCGGTCGCCGGTCGTTCCCGACGGCGCA
>CAZQUC010000016.1:0-21714 GCA_964596095.1 uncultured Enterobacteriaceae bacterium | reverse complement strand
CCACCCCTGCTGGCCTCCGGACGCGGCCAAGGCCACCGATCGGCCTTGGTGGGTGAAGGTTTCCACGCGCAACTCCACGCGCGGCGCCGGAATGACCGCGAGGCGGATTTGATGGGCGGTCAGATCGAGGGTTCCCTTCAGCACCTCCGACGGCTCGTTGATCTGCCATGTCGCCAGATTGATGCTGCCGATCTCATTGGGCACGAGCCATCTCGCATCGCGGAAAAGCGCCCACTCCGTGGCCGGGCCGGCCGTCGGTTGGTTCAGGACCCACACATACAACTCAGATTCGGGCGGCGCATACGTGCCGGGCACATTCTGGATGCTGCCGGCCACCTGCCCGTCGGCATTGATCCGGATCGGCCCCGTGGTCCCGTCAGCCGCCGAAGTGGGATCCTCGCCCAAGGCGACGAACATGGCGTCGATGGCGGCGAAATCATCCCCGGTGAGAGCCGCCGGCTCGCCCAACGACAGATCGAAAAACCCAATCCGGACCAGCGAACCGGCCGGCAGCGTCTCCCCCGTGGAACTGAGCACGCGCTTGGCGGACTCCGTGCCATCGGGGCTGTTGGCGAGGGAATTCGCGATGATGTTGGCGGCCTCAGCCGAGGAGGCCAGTCCGAGCAGGGCCAGCACGGTGCAGGGGTGATGATTCATGGATGGGTTGTTTGGTGGGCGACTTCGATCGGCTCCGGCGACGAGAGGGGAGGACCGGAGGTCATGGCCGCAGCGCCCGCAGCTTGATGAACCGGCGGGCGCGCGTCGGATCCTGCATGGTGACGGTGTCGGTGACGGTCACCTGTTTCACCGGCCCGGCGCCGGTGGTGGTCACAGTCACGCCGGAGAGCACGGCGCTGAAGGCCCCGCCATTTTCGCTGCGGGCGAGCGGCGTCCAGGTGTTTTGCAGGTCATCGTCGATCTCGACGAGGAGCACGAGATCGGTCGCCCGGGTGTCGTGGGTGAAAGCCAGCCGCAACCGGCCTCCGGCATCGGTCCCGCCTTCGAAGGCCGGCGGGACCGCAGCCCGCGGGTCGGCGCCGAGGGCGTATTCCACCAGGTTGGTGAAGCCGTCGAAGTCGGGATCGGCGGTGTCGGCGGCGATGCCGGTGGGGGCGGACGTGCCGAAGTGCTGCATCCTCCAGGTCTCCATCGGCGTCCTCACGGTCAGGGTCAGCGCCTTGGTTCCGGTGCCGCCGGCGTTGGTTGCGCGGAGGGTGACGGTGAAGCTGCCGGCGGCGGTCGGCGTGCCGCTGAGCAATCCGGTCGTCGTGTTGAGGCTCACGCCCGCGGGCAGGGTGCCGGTCACGCCGTAGCTGGCCGGAGAGTTGGTGGCGGTGATCTGGTAGCTGAACGGCTGGCCGCGCGTGCCGCTGGCCTCGCCCGGGCTGGTCACCACCGGCACGGCCACGGCCGACTCGTAGGTGAAGGTCACGGTGCGTTCCTGGCCGGGCTGGATGCTGATCGTCGGCGAGGACGGCGCCTGGTATCCGGCCACGGGCTTCAACTCCAGGGTGTAGTTGCCCTTGGCCAGATTGCTTTTCAGCTCGTTGTGGTCGCGGTAACCGTTTTCTCCCTTGAGCCGCCAGCCCCCGGCGCTCACGGCCCCGGCGGGGGCCAGGAGGACGCGGAGCCGTCCGGGCGCTTGCGAGTTGCCCAGATTGCTGACGCTGCTGTGGGTGATGCCGCCGCCGGTGTTGTTCTCGCCGCCGCTGGCGCTGACTTCGGCGCGGCGGAACAACTCGAGCGCGTCGCTGTCGAGCGCGCGCACGATGGTCTGGCCGGTGCCGCCGAGATAGATGGCCGCGGGATAGTAACCGCCGCTCTCATGCTGCACGAACAACGGGCCGCCGGAATGGCCGCCGCGGCTGTAAATCTGGGAGGTGGCATACGTGCGGAGGTAAGCGCGGGTGAAGGCCACATTCGCGGCCGGCGTGGCGTGCATTCGGCCCTGCGCGGCCTCGGCGATGGCATCGACGGGATAGCCAACGATCATTTTTTTGGCCGAGGACAAAAGAAACTCGTTCTCGTTGAGATCGCTGGCGAGATAGCCGCTGTAACCCCCGCGGCCCGCGTCCTCCAGGAAGTAAAGCGCGGCCACATCGAGCTGTTGCGATTGGGGCGAGGAGGTGCCGGGCGTGTTTTCCGCCTCGCGCTGGGCGGCGTAGCCATCGAAGACATAGAATCCGCGCGGGGTCTGCGGGGCCGGCTCATGCGTGCCGCGGTCGCGCTGGAAGAGCCATTGCATGCCGACGGCGGCGGAGAGGGTGCCTTCGTCCCACACCACGTGGGCGGCGGTGGCCACGACGCGGGGTTTGACCACGAAGCCGGTGCCGAAGCCGGACTGGCTGCGCAACTGGCCGACCCAGGCGTAGGGCTGTGTGGTGTCGGTGGAAACGGTGGCGAACGGCAGAGCCACCGGCCCTTGGCCCGGCGGAGTAGACTCCAGCACGTAGGTCAGGGTCAGCAAGGCGGTGGCATCATCCTCGACGACCACGGAGGTCGGCGGCGGCGCGGTCCGTCCGGCCACGGGCTTGCTTTCCACCACATGGAGCCCGGGCGCGAGGCCTTCGAGGGTCGCGCCGCTGTTGCGCCACTGGCCCGCGCCTTCCCCCAGCAACCGCCACTGGGCGCCGCCGAGCGCGTCCGGCTTCAACGTCACGCTCAACCGGCCCGCGGGCGCGTCCGGCGTCTCGAAATACTGGCCTTCCACCAGCAATTCCTCGCCGCTGAGCACGCTCACGAGTTCGGGCAGCGGCTGGATCCAGCCCGCCAGCGGGCGGAATTCGATCTCACGCTCCCCGGAGGCGAGCGCGGTGGCCGTCTCTCCGGAGGCGCGCCATTGCGTTTCGCCGGAGAACCGCCAGCCCGTGGCGACGCCTTCCGGCTCCAGGACGACGCGCACCACGCCGGTCGCGGGCGGCGGCGCGCCGGGGAAAAGCTGGTCGAGGCCGGAGAGGATCGCGGGCACGAAGGTGGCCACCGCGCCGAGGCTGGCCCCGCCGGAGCTGGTGGCGCGCAGCCGGTAGTGGTAAGTCAGGCCCTGTTGCAGATTGGACAGGTCCGCGCTCACCGCTGTCGGTGTGTTGCCGGCGACCGTGCCCGGCACCGCGTTCACGCTGTAGGGGAAAGTGACGCCATCGGTCCCGTAGTCGAAAAACACCTGCGTGGCCGTGTTGCGTGCCAGCACCGTGCCGCTGATCCGCGCGCTCGTGGTGGTGAGCGCGACCGCGCCGCCGGTCACCACTTCCGGCGGCGGGAAATTGGTGGTGAAGGTCGCGCCGGTCCCGACGGTGGTGCCGAGGGAGTTTTGCGCGACGAGGCGGTAATAATACAGCGTGCCCGGCGCCAGGCCGGTGACTGCCGCCGAGAGATTGACCGGCACCGTGCCGTTGCCCGCGCCCAGCGCCTGGGTCACGCTGCCGTAGGCCGCGGTGGGGCCGTATTCAAAGTAGGCATTGGTGAAGCCGCCATTCGGATTGACCGTTCCCAGCAACGTGACGCCCGAGGTGGTGAGATCGGTCACACCGCCGGTGCTGACCGAGGGCGCCGCGCCGGGCGGCTGTCCGCTGGAGGCGCGGAAACTGACATCCGCTCCGAAGGTCGTGCCCGCGGCATTGCTCGCCACGATGCGGTAATGATACGTCGCGTCGGCCACGAGGCCGCTCACCGGCGCGGTCATGTCGAGGACGCTCGTGCCCGCTCCGGCGTTCTGCTGGGGCGTGATGTTGCCGTAGAGCGGCGTGAGGCCGTATTCGAAATAAACCGTGGTGGGCCGCCCGCCGGGATTGACCGCGCCGGTCAGCACCGCCGAGGTCGGCGTCACCGACGACGGGTTCGCCGTGACCGCCAGCGGCGGATCGGGCGGCGTGCTGAACGACAATCCCTCGCCGTAAGTCGTGCCGATGGAGTTGGTGGCGAGCGCGCGGAAATAATAGGTCGTATTCGGCGACAGCCCCGTCAGCGCCACCGCAGCCGTTTGCTGGGACAACCCGCTCAGCGAAACGGTGGATGACGTGCTGCCGTAGGCGGGCGTCGCGCCGTATTCAAAGCGGACCGTGGCCGTGCCGTTGGGGATGACCTGCGCGTTCAGCGTCGCGCCGAAGGGCGTGACCGGATTCGCCTCCGCGGTGGTGACGAAGGGCGTGTTGGAAAACGCCGTCGTCTGCTCGATGAGGCTGCCGTTGACGCTCAGCGCGCCGCCCTGGCTGCGGCCGCGCGCGCGGACCATGCCTTCGCCGGGCAGATTGAGGCCGGTCAATTCCCAGCCGCCGGTGATGCGCCAGGCCGCGCCCAGCAACTGCCAGGTGACCCCGCCGTCGAGCGACAAATCGAAGACGACCTGCTCGACTTCCGGCGTCGTGCCTCCGCGTTGCCAGCGCACGCGGCTGGCATCGGGCACGCTGAGAAACTGCACCGCCGGGCCATTGGCCAGCCGGGCCAGCCGCCCGCGTGGGACGCCATCGAAGGCGCTGAACGTGCCGCCATACAAAATGCTGCCATCCGCCTCCAGCAGCACCGTTCCCGGCGCGTCCGGCCCATTGCCGATGTCGAAGCTGCTGACCGGCTCCACGCTGCCATCGGGCCGCAGGCGCGCCAGATACGGGTGAAACTCGCTGTCCACGCTGGTGAAATTCCCCGAGATCAGAACGCTCCCGTCGGCCTGCAAGGCGAGACTATTCACATAGCCGTCGAGGCCGGAGCCGGGGTCGAAGCTGGTGTCCAGACTGCCGTCGGGATGGAGCCGGGCGATCTTGTTGCGCGACGCGCCGGCAATGGTGGTGAATTCCCCGCCGACGAGGATTTTCCCGTCCGGTTGCACGACCAGCGCATAACACTGGTCGTCGGCGCCCGGATCGAAATCCGTGTCCAGCGTCCCGTTCGCGTGCAGCCGCGCGAGACGATGGCGGGTCACGCCATTGAAGCCCGTGAAGACCCCGGCGAGCAGGATTTTGCCGTCCGGCTGCACCGCGATGCTCCAGATCTCGCCGAAGAAATTGGCAGGCGAAGCACCGGAGCCGATGGCGAAGCTGCCCAGCCCTTCCACCTGGCCGTTCGGGAGCAACCGGGCGAGCAAATTGCGCCCCTGGCCGTTGACGCTGGTAAAGCGTCCGGCGATGAGAATCCGCCCGTCCGGTTGCAACGCGATGGTGTTGATGCGGTCGTTGGCGCCCGAGCCGATGTTGAAGCCCGCCAGGCTCTCGACCGAGCCATCCGGCAACAGGCGCGCCAGCCGCGAACGGCCCTGGCCGTTGACGCTGGTGAGGTCGCCCGCGAGCAGGATTTTGCCGTCGTTCTGCACCGCCAGCGCCTGGATCAAGGCGTCCGCGCCCGTGCCCGGATTGAAGGACGGCGGCGTGTCGCGCGTGCCATCCACGTTCAATCGCGTGAAAAATCCCTGTGGCACGCCGCCCGCCGAACTCAGTTGGTGCGCGGCCAGGATTTTGCCGTCCGGCTGCACCGCGAGCGAACTTGCTCCGCCCCCGGCCAGCGCCGGATCGAAAGATGGCTCCAGCGTGCCCGGCAGCGGCGCGGTCCGGGTCACGGTCAGCGCGTAGGTCTTCGTCGTCACGCCATCCTCGGCGGTGACGCGCGTTGTGACCGGCGTGCTGCCGACGGACAGCCGGATGGCCTCGCTGGGCGAGCCGCTGGCCACCGCCTCGCCGTTGACCGTGATCGTGGCGACCGGGTCCGCGGCCACGGGCGTGAGCCGCAATTCAGCGGTGGAGTAGGGCACCGTGATGGAGTAGCTCGTGGTGGCCGGGGCGAAGGACGGGCTGAGGCTGCCCGCGCTCAGGCCCAGGCTGGCGAGGTTCGCGTTGGTGGAGACATCGCGGCCCGTGAGTGTGATCTCGTAGGGATTGGTGTCGGGATCGTTGCTGGCCACGCGCATGACCGCCGTGCGCGCGCCCGGCTGCGTGTGCTGGAAGCGCACCGTGAAGGGGGTCGTCCCGTTCGGCCCCGCCACCGGCGCCGAGGGCTGCGAAGTGACCGAGAACATGGCCGCATCCGCGCCGGTGAAGCTCACGCTCAGCCCGCCCAGCGGCGCGTAGCCGTGGTTGCGGATCGTGAAAACCCGGCTGGCCTCCGCGCCCACCGGCACGCCGCCGAAGGAGAAATTCCCGCCATGCGGCAGCGCCTGCCCACCCGCGTCCGCCAACTGGAGATCGGGCCGCGGCGTGACCGTGAAATCCGCGACCTGATCGACCAGGCCGGAACTGCCGTTCAGGTATCCGCCCACGGTCCTCCCCTGCGCCCGGATTTTGCCGTTTGCGGGCAAATTGATGCCGGTGAGCCGCCACCCGCCGGTGATGCGGCTGCCGGAGCCGAGCGCCGTCCAAGTGCTCCCGCCGTTGGTGGACAGCTCGAAGGTGACCTGTGCGGCCTCGGGCGCGCCGCCGCCGCGCGTCCATTGCACGGTGGAACTGTCCGGCGTCGTGATCTGCTGGACCGCGCCGTCGTTGTGCAACCGCGCCAGCAACGCGCGCGGCTGGCCATTCGCTTCGCTGAAATAGCCGCCCGCCACGATCTTTCCGTCTGCTTGCAGAATGAGACCGGCGATTGTCCCGTTGAACCCGCCTCCCACATTGAAGGTGGCCGTGCTTTCCACCGCGCCATTGGGCAGCAGCCGCGCGATGCGATTCCGCGGCTGGCTGTTGACCTGGGTGAATGCGCCGCCCAGCAGGATTTTCCCGTCGGCCTGCAGGATGAGGCTGTGGATGTCGCCATCGGCTCCCGCGCCCGGATTGAAGGTGGCCGCGCTCTCCAGCGTCCCGTCGGCGTTGAGCCGCGCGAGGCATCCGCGCGGCTGCCCGCTGACATTGTTGAATGCGCCGCCCAGCAGGATTTTGCCGTCGGGCTGCACCGCCACGACGTTCACGGGACCATCGGCTCCCGTGCCAGGGTTGAAGGTGGCCGTGCTCTCCAGCGTGCCATCGGGAAGCAGCCGGGCGATCCGGTTCCGGGGTTGGCCGTTGACCTGGGTGAACGACCCTGCGAGCAGGATTTTGCCGTCGGGCTGCACCACCACGCTGGTCACGATGTCATTCGCGCCCGTGCCGGGGTTGAAGGTTTCCGTGCTTTCCAGCGTCCCGTCGGGAAGCAGCCGCGCGATGCGCCCGCGCGGCTGGCCGTTGAAGCTGGTGAAGTAGCCAACGGCGATCAGTTTTCCGTCCGGCTGGACCGCCAGCGCGTTGACCGTGCGATACGGCGGGCCGCTGGCGCCGTCGCCGGGATTGAACGTGGCCAGCCCTTCCACCGTGCCATCGGGATTCAACCGCCCGACCCCGTTCCGGGGCTGGCCGTTGAGTGTGGAAAAATAACCACCGAGCGCGAGTTGCCGGTCGGACTGCACCGCCACGGCAAACACGTTCAAGTTGGCCCCTGCGCCGGGATTGAACGTGGCCAGCCCCTCCACGCCGCCATCTTCCAGCAGCCGCGCGATCTGCGTGCGGGACTGGCCGCTGATGGAGGAAAATTCCCCGCCTACCACCAGCCGCCCATCCGGCTGCGCGGCCAGGCCCAGCACCTCCGAGCCGCTCACCGCCGGGGTGAAAGCGGCATCCACGCCTCCGGCAGTGAACCCCGCGCCGGAAAGATTCAGCGTGAAGGGATTTTCGTTCGCGTCGTTGTTCGCGATCCGCAGCGTGGCGGTCCGCGTGCCCGGCGCTTGTGGGGCGAACTGCACCACCATCGATGTGCTGCCCGACGGTCCGGCCACCGGCGCCACCGGCGGCTGGAGGACCACGAAATCCCCCGGATTCGTGCCGGTCAATGTCACACCCAGCCCCGTCAGCGCGCCATAGCCGAGGTTCTTGATCGTGAAGGTGGACGTGGACGGCGCGTCGAAGGCCACCGTCGCGCCGGTGGCCAAGTCCTGGCCGCCCGCGTCTTCCACCGCGATTTCGGGCAAGGCGATCAACCCGCTGAATGAGGCCGTGCTTTCCACCAGGCCCGAGGAGGTGTTGCCCACGCCGCCCCCGATGCGAGCGCGGGCGCGCACCTGTCCCGCGGCGGGGAGATTGACCCCGGCCAATTGCCAGCCTCCGGAGATCCTCACGGCCGCCCCCAGCGGCAGCCACGTCCCGCCGCCATCGGCCGAGAGATCGAACGTGACCTGCTGGGCTTCGGCCGCGCCGCCGCCGCGCAGCCAGCGGACCAGGCTGCTGTTGGGCGCGCTCAGCGTGCCGGTGGCCGCGTTGTTATCCAGCCACGCCAGGCCGTGGCGCGCCACGCCGCCGACCGAGGTGAACGCGCCCGCCGCCACGATCCGCCCGTCGGCCAGCCCCGTCACCGCGCGCACTTCGCCGTCGAAGGCCGGCAGGGTCAGCGTCGTATCCGCCGTGCCGTTGGTGTTGAGCCGGGCCAGCGAAGCGCGCGGCTGGCCGGCGATTTGCGAAAACGCCCCGCTCACCCAGAGGCGCGCGTCCGCCTGCACGAGCAGGCTCAGCACGGAGCCGTTCGGGTTGGGATTGTAGGCGCTGTCCACCGCCCCCGCCGCGCTGAGGCGTCCGAGGCCATTGCGGGCCGCTCCACCCAGCGTGAAGAACTCCCCGCCGACCAGAATCTGCCCGTTGGCCTGCACCGCCAGGCACGTCACCGCGCCGTTCGCGCCGGGGTTGAAGCTCTCCACCGTGCCGTCCGCCGTCAGCCGGGCGAGATTCGCGCGCGGCGTGCCCGCGACCGTGGAGAACTCCCCGCCGACCAGAATCCGGCCATCGACCTGCACCGCCAGCGCCCGCACCGGACCGTCCGCATGCGGCTGGAATTCCTCCTCCGGCGCGCCATCGGGCCACAACCGGGCCAAGCCCTGGCGCGGCTCCCCGGCGACCGAGGTGAATTCGCCGCCGATCAGGATTTTCCCATCCGCCTGCACCGCCAGGCAATGCACCGTCCAGTCCGTGTCCGCCCAAAACTCCCCGTCGAGCATGCCATCGGGAAGCAGCCGCGCGAGGAAATTCGCCGGCCCGTAGCCCGCGCTCGAAAAATCGCCGCCGATCAGGATTTTTCCGTCTTCCTGCACCGCCACGGCGCGCACGATGTAATCCACGTTGGCGTCGAAGGTCTCGTCCACCGTGCCGTCGGGGAGCAGCCGCGCCAGATACGGCCGCGTCACCTCGTTCACGCTGAAGAAATCGCCCGCGATGAGGATTTTCCCGTCCGGCTGGGCCACCGCGGCCAGCACCTCGCCGTCCACCGTCGCCCGCCGCCCCGCCAGCAAGTTGCCCGGAGCCGGATCGCGGGCATCCACCGCCGTGCCGCCCGGTGTGCGCAGATCCCTCAGACCATCCGCGTTCAGGGCCGTGCGGAAGCCGAGATCCTGGGCGCGGGAATTCGGCCCGCCGCTCGTGCGCGCGGCCGCCCGGCTGGCCGCGGCGGAGAGCGACCAACTGCCGCCCCGCGCCACCCGCGCCGCGCCCGTGGCCGGCCCGGTTGGATCCCACTGCGGCCCCGCCGCGTAGGCCGCATAGGCATCCCAGCACCATTCCCGCACGTTGCCATGCACGTCGCGCAGCCCCAGGGCATTGGCGGCCTTGTCGCCCACGGGCTGCGTGTTGGCGCCGCTGTTGGCGGCATACCACCCCGCTTCGTCGAGATTCGGATCGCTTGTCGCATCCGTGATCGGACCGTTGAAAAACGCCGTCTCCGCCCCCGCCCGGCACGCGAATTCCCACTCCGCCTCCGTCGGCAGCCGGTAACCGTTCGCGTTCCACGACGCATACACCGTCGGCAAACCCGCGCGGACCACCGTGGAGGCGTTCAAGGACGCGTTCGTATAATAGACCGGCATTTTCCCCTCGATCTCGCTCTTCAGATTGCACCACTTCACCGCATCCATCCAGCTCACCTCCGTCACCGGGTGCGTGCCGCTGCCGTCGCCGTTGCGGCCGTTGCGGCCCGCCGCGATGTCGCCGTAGCTGTAGGCCGCGCCCTGGTCGCGCACCGCGTTCCACTCCGCCCACGTCACCTCCGTCTGCTTGAGATAAAACGGCCGCGCCAGCGTCACCTCCCGCGCGGTTTCATCGCCGCCCCGTCCCGTTTCACCGGCCGGACTGCCCATCGTGAAGCTCCCCGGCGCCACCGCCGCATGACCCTCGGGCGGCATCGCCGCCGTCTGGTAGGCCACCACACGGAAGCGCATGTCCTCGGCGAACCCGTTGGGCCAGTCCTCCCCCGCGTGCCAGATCGCCTGGCGGTTCGGCCCGGCCTTCACGCCCGCGCCCACATCGCCCGTCAGCGACCCGTTGGGCACGTCCCAGGTCAGCCCGCCGTCGGCGGAAATCAGCACCACCACCGTGAACGGCTGCGGCGCCTCGAAGAGATCGAAGGACAGATCCACCAGCTTCGTGCCCTCCCGCTGCGCCGCCTGCACGTCCGTGCGATAGACCGTGAATCGCCGGAGCACCGCGCGGCTCCACCGGTTCTGCTCGTCCCGCACCCGCACCCCGACCTCATGCGTGCCCGGGGGCAGCGCCTCCGCCGGGATCTCCACCTCCGCCAGATCCCGCGCCAACCCCGGCGTCGATGCCGGCAGCGCCAGTGGCGTCCCGTTCCCCGGTCCCGGATCCGCCCCCATGAAATACTCCGCCTCCGTCAACTGCGGGAAAGGCTTCGCAAAGCTGTTCCCCACATTCGGCGAATTCGGGTCCACCCCGCCCGCCACCGTGTAACTCCGCACCGTGAACCGCCGCCGCAACGCGTTGCTCCACCGGTTCTGCTCGTCCTTCACCCGCACCCCCACGGTGTGTGTCCCCACCGGCAGAGCGCCCACCGGAATCGTGACCTCCGCCAAATCTCGCGCCAACCCCGGCGTTGAGGCGGGCAGCGTGAACGACGTGCCGTTGCCCGCCCCCGGATCGGTCCCCACGAAATACTCCGCCTGCGCCAACGGCGGAAACGGTTTGGTGAAGCTATTGCCCACGTTCGGATCGTTGGGATTCACCCCTCCTGCCAGCGTGTAGTCCCGCACCGTGAACCGCCGGAGCAGCGGGTTGCTCCACCGCCCCTGTTCATCCCGCACCCGCACCCCGATCGCGTGCGTCCCCACCGGCAGGCTGCCGACCGGGATCGTCACTTCACCCAAATCCCGCGCCAACCCCGGCACGGAGGCGGGTAGGCTCAGCGGCGTGCCGTTCCCTGGCCCCGGATCGGCGCCCACGAAATACTCCGCTTGAGTCAGCGGTGTCACCTGCGCGGACGCCGTCAGCGCCGCCAGGCACAACAAGATCAGTGAAAGGAGAATGCGAAACATCAGGAGTGGTGGTTGGAAATGATGGGGGATGAAATCAGGAGTTTCTGGCCTGACGCGGCGTGGTGTTGGCTTCCAGCCCAGGGACGATGGACGCCCCTTGAATCCCAACGGGATTCCGTCCCCAAGCCCAGGGTTGGCGCGACGCCGTTGGCGTTGATGAATATGCGTTGCAACTCAATCATGGGAGGCCTCTCAGTTAGAACCCGTCACCGCCTGGCCGGCGGAGAGCGTCACTTCCGTATCCACGCCCTTCAGCAGTTGCTTCGGGACCACTTCAAAGGAAATTACCACCGGGTTGTTTGTCGTCCAGCCGTCCGGATCGTAGAGACATCCGCCCGTCGGGCCGATGTCGTTGCGCGTGCCGTCCAGATCGTTGAAAAGCGGGTCGTTGATTCCGGCGTTGCGGCAGGGGGAAGCCGGTTCGAGTGCAAAGGTTGGCGAGAGAATCACTCGCGGGTCCTCCGTGATGGTGTCGAAGAGGGTCGTGCCTCCGTCGGTTAAAACTTCAACATTGAACAAAACATTGAATCTTACAATAGCCGTGGCTGGAGCGAAAACCCCACGGTTCGCGTCCGTCACAATATTATTGGCGAAGTAAACCTCGGAGGAAGCCGACGCTCTCAGAGCGTTGCCAGCATCAAACAAGGAGTGGGGGGCATCTTGCCTATCCATAGGAATATAATTATTCAAAAAAACCGACTTATACCTCTCCCCTGTGATATGAATCGCATTTCCGTGAATCCAACCGCTTGAATGAGTTTGACCAGGTCTTCCTGCGTAAGCTGTTCCTTTAATTTGATTATTCAAAATCTGGATTTCATTATCAGACCCTGATAGTAAAACAGTCGCGAATGCAAGCTGAACCGGAGCATAGCCGCTCGAATCAATTTCATTTCCAACTAACACCACCTTGCTATTGCTTCCATCGAAATAAAACTTTCGGCATTTGGAATACCCAAACCAGGCTTTTTTCGATTTCCAGTCCACCAGGTTATCCGCCGCCGCTTCACCGACATCGGTCCTGAACGCGACCGTTTTCTGGGCATTGATGGTGGTTATGAAATTCCCCGTCACCTTGACCCGGTTGGTGGTCAGCTCTCCGCCGTTCTGCTCAATGGCCGAGACCTCGCTCTGCATCACACCGACCGACGAGCCCCCGTTGATCTTGATGCCAGCCCCGGCTTTGGCGTCGATATTCCGCAGCACCAGGCCGGTGGTGTTGTTGATGGTGATGCCCTTGGTGGGGTCTCCCGCGCCGCCCACGGTGAATCCCGAAAACGGCGGCGCGTTGGTCACGCCATTCCACGTCACATTGCCCGTGAGAGTCACCTCCTCGCCGTCCACCTCCGTCAGCCGGATGGCCTTGGTGATCGTCAGGTCTTCCGTGTAGATGCCGCCGAAAATGGCCACGATGTCCCCCGCGCTCGCGGCGTCGATTTTGGCCTGGATGGATTCCTCCGGCAGCACGGTCAGCGTGGCCCCCCAGAGAGGCATGGCTGACAGCAGCGCCGCCGCGGCCAGCATGAGATAGGAACGGTTGGTCTTCATGGGTGTGGATCGTGTGCGGATTGGATGTCAAGTGCGAATGGTGATGGCAAGACGGCTGGCGGCCATGATTCCGCTCGTGGCAGCGGAGTCCCTGCCACTCGGCAGAAATCCCGTTCTCCCTGTCCTGTCAGACTCCCGGAGAAAGAAAACTTGCGAAGAAAATATGTGTTTAGCCCCGAAGAGGCCTGATATTTCAGCCTGGGGCAAAGGTGAACGGCCAAGTGGCCGCATCACGGAACGCAGGCCTCCGGCCTGTGCGGCCAGCGGGCGTCCCGCCTGCCGTGGCATGGAACAGACAGCAGGCCGGAGGCCTGCGTTCCCTGCACACTGTTGCAACCGCGTCGTCATGGGAGCCGCTCAGTTGGAACCCGTCACCGCCTGGCCGTCGGAGAGGGTGATTTGCGTGTCCACTCCCTTCAACAGTTGCTGTGGCGCAAGATCGAAGGAAATCACCACCGGATTGTCCGTCGTCCAGCCGTCGGGATCGTAGAGACTTCCTCCAGAAGGGCCGATGTCGTTGCGGGTGCCGTCGAGATCGTTGTAGATGGGGTCGCTCATGCCAGCGTTGACACAGGGGGAGCTTGGCTGCAAGGCCGGCTTTTGTCCTGACACAAACAATGGATCCCCTCCCGAACTTTCAATTGGCACACATCCGCCAACTTCCCAACTGGACACTAAATTATAATAAAATTGATTTCTGCAATCAGCGCCGAAAGGCGCTTTTATTCCGTAACGAGCACCTTCAACTATGTTATTATAAATTTTTATTCCTGTATTGCCCATAGATCGAATGCCTTCACCGGCATCATTGTCAGCATCATAGTGACCAGACCAGTTCATTGAAATGTAGTTATTAAATATGGATGCCGTATTTCCACTACCCCCCAGATATATTCCCCGACCAGGATAATTTCTATATCCCTGATCAAAGGAATTGTTGTTATACCAATCCATTCCATGGAAAACATTTATGACAGAAGCATTCACAACGAGAAAGGAATTGTTTGATCCTTCAAGCTGAATACCGTTGATTGCCCTATTTTGCGCATCAAATTTTGTCCCGATTATTACAACCTTGCATCCGGAGCCGCCAAAACCGAAATGCCATGCGGAACAGTATCCAACCCACGTGTATTTTGTGTTCCACTGATAATCACCTGTCGAATTGACCCGAAAGGCGACGGTTTTCTGCGAATTCGCTGTAGTCTCGAAATTGCCAGTTGTTTGAGCCTTGCTGACCGTCAATTCCCCTCCATCTTGTTCGATTTTGCTATAATGCCCTTCAACGATTCCGACCGTTGAATTCCCGTTGACCTTGACGCCGAATCCCGCCCGGGCGTCGATGTTTTTCAGCACGAAGTTGGTGGTATTGTTGACCGTGATCCCCTTGTCCGGGGAGCCGACCGTGAATCCCTCGAAGGCGGGCGCGTTGGTCACGCCATTCCACGTCACATTCCCGGTGAGGGTCACCTCTTCGCCATCGACCTCGGTGAGCCGGATGGCCTTGTTGATCGTCACATCGTCCGGATACGTCCCGCCGAAAATGGCCACGATGTCGCCAGCCGCGGCGGCATCGATCTTGGCCTGGATGGATTGGCCGGGCAGCACGGTGTGCGTGGCCACCTGCGTGGAGGACAACGCCGCCATCGCGGCCGGCACGAGGATGTCTCGGATGGTCTTCATGATGGTAATAGGTTGTGGGTGAATGGTGAAAAGAGATGGTTGCCAAAAAAGGTGAAGCCCTCATTCCCTGTCGTTGCCCCGCGATCCGCGAGGCGGAGGGGCGGGGAATGAGGCCGCTTCATTTCCTTCAAGGCTTTTTTTGGGGAATTCGGCGAAAAAAATGAAAAAAAATGCGGAGGCCGTGGGAAAAGGGGGGGCGGCGCCGGGCTTTCCGGTTGCCGGAGGGGGCGGCCCGACTCCAGGAGCGTTGAGAGTGTCCTGTGCCTTCCGTCCCACCAAGCCCGCCGGCAGGACGGTGCCCGTGGAGGAAGAGCGCGGCCGTAACGACGGCGGCCGCGATCGGGAGTCATCGGTGGAGAGCTCCCGGAGAATGAGTGGAGAGCTATTCATACGATCAATAGTAGAGGGTTGAGAGTTGGAGTGAAGGACAGGGAAGTTTGAGTCATCAAACGGGTGCACAGAAGGGTTTTCCCATTGATCTGCTCAGGCCAGACAGCTAGTCCAAAAAAATTTGTCTGAAAAGAACAAATTTCCTCCTTTCATCGGTTTTTCCTCCACAAATTGAATATTTCATAATTACTGGGTGAATTTAATGACGACGAAGGCGCGGGGTTCCGCGCCCCGGCGGGAAATGAAGAACCACGGATCAACGCCGATGAACGCAGGCATGTCCTGCCAAGGGCCCGTCCCTCTGTGGCCCTCTTCGGCGGCTCGAGGCGGGGGCGTCCCACCCATCGGCGTTCATCTCCATGGGCTTTCTCGTTGGCAATGTGTGACTTTGGAAAGGGCCTCCGCGCGGCGAATCGTCCTCCAGCAGCCCAGGGTTGGCGCGACGGCAGGAACGCCTACCCTGGGTCCACGCTCCGTTGAGGGGTGGATTTCCCTCGCTCGGACGTCACCACCGAAGAGACCGAAACCCCGTGTATGTGTTGAGCGCCGAAGGTGAGGCCTGGGGTAGGGTGGGCCTCCGGCCCGCCTCGTCCGGCGTCCCGCCGGAGGGTTCGCCGGGGTGCGGGCCGTTTTATTTCATCGGCCTGATTGAGAACTACGGACGAGACGTTCGGAGTGGAAGGCGAGACGCCTTCCACGACGGCCAGGATGGCCGCCCTGCCCATCCAGCAGGAGATGAGCAGTCGCGCTATTAAAAACATGGAAATATATACTAGATGAAGAACAAATTGACCTCACGCCCAAGCGCCAAGACGCAAAGGGGTCCATTTCTTTGCGTCTTGGCGCTTGGGCGTGAGATTTTTTTGTGAGGAGCCTTCATGTGCGTATGCCCTGGGGTGGCCGGACGAGCGTCTTCCGCCACGCCATTGGCCCTCGCTCGACATGCCTATTTCATTCTCTAAATCATAAAAATTACTTTACCTTATAAAATACTCTCCTGTCCGAGATATTGTCAATAAACCACGGAAAATAATAGACAAGTCGGCGCCACACCCCTACTCTCGGCGTATCCTCCGGAGGAGGTCCGACATGCCCCGGACGCTTCCGGGGTCTGCTTTTTCCGTTTTTCGATGAAATCTCTGCTCCAGGCCTTGGGGCGATTTTATGCCTCATCCATCGGCAAAAAAATCGTCGTGGCCCTTTCCGCGCTGGCGTTGCTCGGCTTTCTGGTCGGGCATCTCACCGGCAATTTGCTGGTATTCAAAGGGCCGGAAGCCCTCAACGACTACGCGGCCAAGTTGCGTGATCTCGGCCCTTTGCTGTGGTTGGCGCGTTTCGGATTGTTGGGCGCGGTGGCCGCCCACATCGTCGCCACGCTGCATCTGGCGGCGCAGAACAAGGCGGCCCGACCCGAGGAATACCGCTCCGAGGCCACGATCCAAGCCACGCGTTCCTCGCTCATCATGGTGTGGTCCGGGCTGACTATCCTCGCTTTTGTCATCTACCATCTGATGCATTTCACCTGGGGCACGTTGAACAACTTCTACGATCCGGACGGCCCTTACGCGCTGCCCGAAGGCCGCCACAACGTGTATAAGATGGTGGTCGATGGGTTCAGCTTCTGGGGCAATTCGCTGTTTTATCTCATCGCGCTCGGCCTGCTGTGCTCCCACCTCAGCCACGGCGTCACCAGCCTCTTCCAAACCCTTGGGGTGACCACCCCGCGCAACCGCCCGTTGTTCAAAGTGCTCGGCCGGGTCTTCGCCCTGGCGATGTTTATCGGCTTCAGTTCCATCCCCGTCGCCGTGCTGGCCGGATTCGTTAAATAACCACGTCATGACTTCCGCGCCTCGTCAAAATGAGACTCCCGACGCCCGGATCCCGGACGGGCCGCTGGCCCAGAAATGGTCCAAGCACAAGGATGACTCCAAACTCATCAACCCCGCCAACCGGCGCAAATACACGATCATCGTCGTCGGCAGCGGCTTGGCCGGCGCCTCGGCGGCGGCGAGCTTGTCCGAGCAGGGTTACAACGTCTCGTGTTTTTGTTATCAGGATAGCCCGCGCCGCGCCCATAGCATCGCGGCCCAGGGCGGGATCAATGCGGCGAAAAATTACCAGAATGACGGTGATTCGGTCCACCGGTTGTTTTACGACACGGTCAAAGGCGGCGACTTCCGCGCCCGCGAAGCCAACGTCCACCGCCTCTCCGAAGTCAGCGTCAACATCATCGACCAATGCGTGGCCCAAGGTGTGCCCTTCGCCCGCGAATACGGCGGATTGCTCGCCAACCGCAGCTTCGGTGGCGCGCAGGTCAGCCGCACGTTTTACGCCGCCGGCCAGACCGGTCAGCAGTTGTTGATCGGCGCGTATCAGGCGCTGGAGAAAGAAATCGCCAGCGGGCGGGTGAAGATGTATCAGCGCACGGAGATGCTCGACCTCGTGCTCGTGGACGGCCACGCCAAGGGGATCGTCGTCCGCGACATGGTGACCGGGGAAATCTCCGCCCATGCCGGCGACGCCGTGCTGCTGGCCACCGGCGGCTATGGCAATGTCTTTTATCTTTCCACCAACGCGAAGGGCTGCAATGCCACCGCCGTGTGGCGCGCCCACAAACGCGGCGCGCTCTTCGCGAATCCATGCTACACGCAGATTCACCCGACGTGCATTCCGGTGGCGGGAAGTTATCAATCGAAACTGACCCTGATGTCGGAATCGCTGCGCAACGACGGCCGCGTGTGGGTGCCGAAACGGGCGGAAGATTGTGACAAAGCGCCGTCCGACGTTCCGGAAGCGGATCGCGATTACTATCTGGAGCGGAAATATCCCAGCTTCGGAAATCTCGCCCCGCGCGATATTTCCTCCCGCGCCGCCAAGGAAGCCTGCGACGACGGCCGCGGCGTGGGACCGGGCAAGCTCGGCGTCTATCTCGACTTCGCCGATGCCATCAAGCGTCTGGGTGAAAACGAAATCCGCGCGCGCTACGGCAACCTGTTTCAAATCTACCACGAAATCACCGGCGAGGATGCCTACAAACGCCCGATGCGCATCTTCCCGGCAGTGCATTACACGATGGGCGGGCTGTGGGTGGACTACAACCTGATGAGCAACGTCCCCGGCCTCCATGTGCTGGGCGAGGCGAATTTCTCCGACCACGGCGCCAACCGCCTCGGCGCCTCGGCGCTCATGCAGGGGCTGGCCGACGGGTATTTCGTCATTCCCTACACGCTGCCGAATTACCTGGCGACGCAGAAGCCCTTCGGCACCGGCACGACCGGGCCGGAATTCGCCGCCGTGCTGGAGGAAGTGAGGGCGCGCACCAACAAGCTCGTCTCCATCAACGGCAAGCGCACCGTGACCAGCTTTCATCGCGAATTGGGCTTGCTCTTGTGGAACAAATGCGGCATGGCGCGCGACAAGGCGGGCCTGGAGGAAGCGATCGCGACCATTCCGGGCATCCGCGAGGAATTCTGGAACAACGTGCGCGTGCCCGGCAGCGGGGAGGAATTGAACCAGGAGCTCGAAATGGCCGGCCGGGTGGCGGATTTCCTGGAGTTCGGCGAGTTGATGTGCCGCGACGCCCTGCATCGCGAGGAAAGCTGCGGCGGCCATTTCCGCAGCGAGCACCAAACGCCCGACGGCGAGGCGCTGCGCCACGACGAGGATTTTGCTTATGTCGGGGCTTGGGAATATACCGGCGATCTGGGCCGCCCGCGGCTGCTCAAGGAATGGCTGACCTACGAGGAAGTCCATTTCGCCACCCGAAGTTACAAATAGCCCTGCTCCTCATTCACTGGTTTCCCCGTTTTTTCATCATCAGGACCGCCGTTTCACCACCATGAATTTCCACCTGTTAGTCTGGCGTCAGAAAAACCGGCATTCGCCCGGACGGCTCGCCGAGTATGAGGCCCGCGACATTTCCGAAGAAGCGTCCTTCCTCGAAATGCTCGACATCGTGAACGAGCGGCTGGTGGAGGCGGACGACGAACCCATCGTCTTCGACCACGATTGCCGCGAGGGCATTTGCGGCATGTGCTCGCTGACCATCAATGGCAAAGCGCACGGCGGCAAAGGCGGCGTCACCACCTGCCAGCTCCACATGCGGGATTTCAAGGATGGCGACACCATCGTCATCGAGCCGTTCCGCGCGCGGGCCTTTCCGGTGCTGAAAGATCTCGCGGTGGACCGCGGCGCGTTCGACAAGATCATCCAGGGCGGCGGGTTCATTTCCGTGCGCACCGGCTCGGCCGTCGATGCCAACGCCCTCCCGATCGAGAAGGACGTGGCCGACCGTTCCTTCCTCGCCGCGGCGTGCATCGGGTGCGGCGCGTGCGTCGCCGCGTGCAAGAACGCCAGCGCGATGCTCTTTGTCTCCGCCAAGGTGACCCACCTCAGCACCCTGCCGCAGGGCAAGCCCGAGCGCACGCGTCGCGTCCTCGGCATGGTCCGCGCCATGGATGCCGCGGGCTTCGGCAATTGCACGAACCAATACGAATGCGTCGCCGTCTGCCCGAAGGAAATCCCCGCCGACGACATGGCGCGCCTCAACCGCGAATTCGCCCTCGCTTCGCTGAAAGAAACCTTCGGCGGGTGAGCGTGAGCGTCCCCGCCCACTGCGGGATGGACGGGCCTTCGCCAAGGTGCGGGCCTGAATGGAAAAGCTTTCTGCGCAAAGGAGGCGTTTTCTGGCCGCGCCGCTTTCTTTGAAAAGAGCGCTGGCTTTGCCGGGAAACCGTGTCCAGCGGTGGGCGGGACGCCTCCGCCACGATGTCACCGTGCCAGTCGATAAAACTTGGCGCCGGTGATCGGCTCGGTGACGCTGCTCCCGATGACATCGGGCACTGGCGCCCAGGATTGCGTCTCCAGGTCCGAGCTGAATTCCAAGGTCCAATCGACGAATTCCTCGGCCCAGGTGAGGGTGATCGTGCTGCCGGTCACAGCGAACTCCAGCACGGGCCGGGCGGTGGTGCTGTGGGTCACGGGGAGGTCGTATTTGGCGGAGAGATAGTCGAGCACCTGGGCGCGCTCGGCGTCCTCCAGCACCTTGTTGTAGATGACGACTTCCGCGAGATCGCCGAAAAGCCGCGTGGCGCCGTCGCTCCGGCTGCCGATGACCAGGGGGTTGCCGGTATCGCCCAAGTCAACGGTGAGTGGTGTTTCCGAATTGAGTTCCCCATTGTGGAAATGCCGGGCGAGGCCCGCGCCGTGGTCGAAGCCGAGGATGAAAAATTCTCCGGGGAACAAGGAGATCGACGCGTCCGCATGTTGGTAAGCCGAAGCGCTGCCGCGGAACAGGCGCGGAGTGCCGCTGTCGGGCACGATGTAGTAGTCGGTGGGGCTGGGCAGGTTGGCGGAGGTTTTGCCCCAGACCGCGCGGAAGGTGGCGAAGTCATCGAACCGGACGACAAAGAAACTGCTGAGGTCGCCGGTATGGGCGAGACTGGTGGAAGATGGGACGACGAGATCGTCGTCCACGCCGTCGAACCGCAGCACGGGCCGGCCGTTGAGTTCCTCCGCCACCAGGAGCGGGCGTTTCGCGACGAGGGATTGTGCGGCGTGGTTGAGTTTGCCGGATTGGTCGTCCCAGGCGCTGACCGCGCCTTCCGTTTCGATTACCCCCTCGTCCGCGCGCAGCCACAGGCTGAGTTGCGGGAGAGCCGGCAACGGAGACACGGCTTCCGAGGTGAGGGTGATGGTGACGGGCGCGGAGATCGCGGCGAGGCCGAAGTTATCCACCGCCCGCACGAGGAGTTCCTGCGGGCCGGCGACGGTGAGAGTCACGGTGGCTTCGTAAGGCGCGGTGGTGTCGGCAGCCACGACGGTGCCGTTGACGAGAAATTCCACGTGAGCGATCCCACCATCGGCATCCGCTGCCGTGGCCGTCAGCGTCACCTCCGCGGGCGCGACGAAAGACGCGCCGGCCACGGGCGCGGTGAGGGCCGCGGTGGGAGGCTCGTTGATCGCCGTGAGCAGCGGAATGCCGTGGCGGGCGGCGAGATAAAGCTGCACGCTCGCCGCGTCTTCCTCGGTCAGGGCGGATTGGTAAATGAGCAATTCCGCCAGATCTCCCAACAATTGAGTGAAGTTGTCGTCGCGGGTGCCGATTTTGACCGTTCCTCCCTGATCCACCGCGGCCACGGTGGCCGTGCCACGGCCATTGGGTTGGCCGTTCAGGTATTGGGTCAACGCATTGCCTGCGCGGGAGAAGCCCACCAACTCGAAGACGCCCGCCCGCAAGGGCCGGAGGCCGTCGAGAAAACTGCCCGCCGCGCCGTCCCCGGTGTAGAACCGGCCGACGCCCGTGTTGGGCAGCGCGTAGAAATCCACCGGCGCGGGCAGATTGCTCGTGGTCTTCGCCCACACGGCTCGGAAGGTCGCGAAGTCCTCCAGCTTCACCACGAAGAAGGTCGTGAACGCCTCGTCGAGCAGGAGGCTGTCCGCATAAGGAATCTCCAACAAGTCATCAACGCCGTCGAAGCGGACGACGGGTTGCCCTTGGCCGCCGTTGGCCACCAGCGTGGGCGCGGAGAATTCATCCCACGGCAGCGCGTGGTTTTCCTGGCCGGATTGGTCGTTCCACGACTGCACCGACTCCGCGTCGCCGGTGGTGATACCCGCGTCGGCTTTCAGCCACAGGCTCAAACTTTCCCGCACGTCCAGCTCGGGCGCGGTCGCGGTCGTCACGGTGACCGTCGCGGGAGCGGATTCCGCCACCGCGTCGTCATCATCGATGACCCGGACCGTGAAGCTGTAAGCGCCGGCGGTATCCAGCCTCACCCGCGCCACATATGGCGGCGCGGTCGCGGTGGCGAAGACGGCGCCGTGGGCGAGAAACTCGACGCGGA